>CAMCOJ010000434.1 GCA_945876405.1 uncultured Ruminococcus sp. | reverse complement strand
CTACACAAGGAGTATCGTCGGCAGCGTCAGATGTGTATAAGAGACAGATACTCCGACTTTCATAAGTCCCCTGCACCTTCTTACAAATCCATTATCTTCAGAATTTCTCTGAAAAAGTCCGTCACGGAATCTCCAGGTAAGATTTCCTATACGATAGATATTTGCCCTCAGACCGTTCTTTCTCGCAAGAATTACTTTTTCTTCGGCTTTGTATTTTGAATGGATATATACATTTTCCTCATAGCGCTGACCTACGTCAAGAACTTTTTCGGTGAAAACAGCCTTAGGATTTGTCTGTTTTACAGTACCTGCACCGCTTACACTCGCAGTTGAAGTATGATGAAGAAATGCCCCGCTTGCTTCGCAGAATGCGATAACATTCTGTGTCCCAAGTACATTTGAACGTTCAAAATCTTCGTAATGTCCAGTGTGATGAACATTTGCTGCTGTATGAATTACTGTATCAGCAAAGGAACAGAGTTTCCTGTACACTTTGTCGTCAAGTCCAAGATTTTCTTTTTCTATATCCCCTGTTACAGTATGATACTTCATCAGGGCTGAATCGTGCGGGAAATAAAACTTTAATGCAGATTCGAGTTTTTTAGGATTTCTTACAAGACATACTACGGTTACTTTATTCTTTAACAGTTCCCTGAGAATATGTGCACCAAGATATCCTGTTGCACCTGTAAGAAGTACATGTTTTGGCGGTTCTGATTTTTTATCCGAGTATGTTTCTTCAATCAGTTCATTTATGTTTTCTATCTTTTCTTCTGTATACTTACTTGTACTTGTCAGTGCAGCTGCAAGTTTTTCAGGAGTTGAATAGTCATATATCTCCTGCGCATATATTCCAAGCTCTGCAGCCGCTTCAAGCGCACCCAGACTGTCTCCCCCTTCCTCGAAGAAGTCATCTGTAATTCCAATCTCTGTTTTGCTCAGAACCTGTTCAAACACATTACAGATTCGTTTTTCTGTTTCATTTCGCGGAGGTCTGTACTCATTTTGTTTTTCCTCTTTTAATTCGATTTCCTTCATAACTTCTTTTCGCTTTATTTTCATAGTAGTTGTTTTCGGAAAATCTTTTACACGAAATGTTATGCCGTTTATTTTTTTATAGGTAGGCATATCGGCATTAAGTTTACGGATTTCTTCCTTTGCAGTTTCTTTTTCAGATGATGAAACCAGCTGAACCATAGCACATATTTTCCCTTTGTGCTCGTATACCATGGATTCTTTTATGCATGGTATAGCGTTAAGATGTTCTTCAAGTTCCTCAGGATATATATTTTTTCCGTTGTCAAGTATAATGAGATTTTTCTTACGGCCAGTTATAAACAGGTATCCTTCTTCATCAATATACCCGAGATCGCCTGTTTTCAGCCATCCTTCATCAAAAGTTTCTTTTGTGGCCTGCTGGTTTTTATAGTACCCCAGCATAACTGACGGACTCTTTACCTGAATCTCTTCATCTTTTATCCTGAGTTCTGTATCAGGCATTAGTTTTCCGACTGAACCAATCTTATTACCCATGAGTGGTGAATTTGTACTTATAACCGGAGCGGTTTCTGTCATTCCATAACCCTGATATACTTCAAGTCCTGTCATCTGCAGAGTTTCAGCTACTTCATCACGAAGAGGTGCACCGCCGACAATGAGTTTCTGCAAATTTCCTCCGAATTTTTTATGAATCTGTGAAAAAATCTGACGTTCAGCATTTATTCCGATCTTTTTAAGTCCTTTACATATTCCAAGACCTGTATCAAACTTTCTTTTCTGAACCGGATCACTAAGTGCATCATTTATTTTTCGTGCAAATAAATCTGCCATCATAGGAACTACAAGCATAACATTCGGCTTAAAAATCTGCATGTTTTTAAGTATATTTTCAAGGCTGTCATTTATGCATATAGTTTCTCCGACAAAAAGTATGCCCAGGTTATTGACCGTCAGCTCAAAAGTATGGTGAATAGGAAGAACGGACATAGCGGAAGCCGGAGAAGGTATATTAAATCCATACTGACGTATTCCCCATGCGTTTGAAGTGATGTTTTTATGAGAAAGCATTACTCCCTTGCTGGTACCTGTTGTGCCTGATGTAAAAATCAGCTCAGCAAGGTCGTTTTCTTCCGGTTCCGGAAGCGGAACATACGCTGTTTTCTTCATTTCTGAGAATTTATCACTGGAAAAAGGAATACATTCCTTAAGCAGTGCTGAAGAATTCATGTATTCGTCTGTATTTTTTTCAAATTCAGATGAAAGAAACATATATTCAACATCGCCCATACCAAGAAGCGTGAATATCTCAGATGAAGGCAGCATTCGGTCAAGCGGAACAGCAACATTTCCACACATTGTAATGCCAAGATATGCTGCAATCCAGTCCACACTTGCTGCTCCGATAATGCCAATATGCTTTCCGTGGATATTGTTTTTAGTCAGCCATGAAGCAATATTTCTGCTTCTGTCTCTTATACACATCTCCGAGCCCACGAGACAGGCAGA
>CAMCOJ010000433.1 GCA_945876405.1 uncultured Ruminococcus sp. | reverse complement strand
ATAATATATAGACAATTCCGTTTTAAACGGTAATCGGAAAATGCATATTTTTAATTTGAAAGGAGAATTTTCAAATGAATTCTTTAACAAAGAGAATTATTTCAGCAACTACTGCTATCGTGCTTGCTTCTACAGGTGCTTCAGCTTTAGGAACAGGTTCTGTCAGCAATGAAGTAAATGCTGCTGGTGACTACAACTATACCGAAGCTCTTCAGAAATCAATGTTTTTCTATGAGGTTCAGCAGTCCGGAAAACTTCCTGAGTGGAACAGTGTCCAGTGGCGCGGTGACTCAATGGTAAATGAGGACGGAGAAGAAACTGACTTTGTACCTGGCGGCTGGTTTGATGCCGGAGACCACTTTAAGTTTGCACTTACAAACGCTTATTCTGCATCTATTATGGGATGGGGATATATCGAGTATAAAGACGCAGTTGACAAGGCTGGTCTTGGTGAGATATACAGAAACAACATTCAGTGGGCATTTGATTATGTTATGGGATGTGACCAGGGTGGCGGAAAGGTAGTAGGAACTATAGGTGACTTTACCGGCGGTTCTACAGACCACAATATCTGGTGCAGTGCTGAAGTATATCTCAGAAAACATCATCTCAATAACGGTGACTGGGAACGCCCTTACGACATAATCGAAAATGCCAGTGTCGCAGGTCTGTGCGCTGCAGCTCTTGCTGAAGGTTATATTATTTTCAAAGATGAACAGCCGGAAAAAGCTGCCGAATATCTTAAGCATGCAAAAGACCTCTTCGAAAATGCTGATAAAATCAGAGATGTTAAGGACATTGGCGGTATGGCAGGTATGTACAACACTCAGTCCTGGATTGATGATCTTATGTATGCTGCAAACTGGCTCTACATAGCTACCGGCGATCAGTCATATCTCGATAAATGTAAAAATGAATATATTCCTGAATTTCCTACAGAAAACCAGTCAACAGACAGAAAATTCACCTGGGGTCTCTGCTGGGATGACACATCTCAGGCAGCTGCATATCTCTATGCAATAAATACAGGTGAAAAAGAATGGATTGAACATGTTTCACACCATCTTGATTACTGGATTGACGGTTACGGCGGAAAGAAAGTCGATTATACACCTGACGGTCTTGCATGGCTGTTTAACTGGGGTTCAGCACGTCATGCCACAACTACTGCATGGCTTGCAAAACTCTCAAGCGATACCATATTTAAGGACGATGCAGCTCTTTCAAAAAAATACAATGACTGGGCAAAATCTCAGCTCGATTACTGCTTTGGAGACAATGATCTTGGCATGAGCTATGTGCTGGGTATGGGTGATCTCCAGCCTTCAGCTTTCCACCACAGAACAGCTTCAGGTATTCACGATGACCACTGGAATGAACTTGGTCAGGAATCCGGCGGTGTTGAAGGATGGCAGACAGAATATGCACATACTCTTTACGGTGCTCTCGTAGGCGGTCCTGACAAGGCTGGTAAATATGAAAATGCTGTTGCAAAGTATGAATATTCTGAGGTTGCAATTGACTATAACGCAGGATATACTGCAGCACTCTGTGCCATGGTAGATGATTTCGGTGGTGAAAAACTTGCCGACTTCCCTGTTAAGGAAACTCCAAAGTGGGCAGAATGGGAGGTTGCTGCTGTTCTTAACGGAAGCGGCGACAGCTATACCGAAATAAAAGCCTGGGCAATGAACCACACAGCATGGCCTGCAAGAGTTGAGAAAGATGTTTGCTATCGTTACTTCTTCGATATATCGGAAACAATTGAAGGCGGTCTTTCAGTAGATGATATAAAAATTGAAGCTAAATCACAGCAGTACTCTGAGGGTGAACAGGGCTTCGCTACTGTTTCAGGTCCTTTCAAATATGAAGGAGATTCAACAGGTAATACTTACTATGCTGAAATAAAATTTGAAGATGCAAGAGCAATTCAGCCAACCGGTCAGAGTGAACACAGAGACGAAGTTCAGTTCAGAGTTTCTGTTCCTGATGCTGTTGACGGAAAACCTACAAAAGGTTGCTGGGATCCTTCAAACGACTGGTCATACAAGGGAGTTGAAGATGCAACAAGCCTTAAGAGCACTGATTCCCTTAACGACCACATCACTATGTATGTAAACGGAAATCTTGTCTGGGGTACTGAACCTGACGGAACAGTTCCTGGTGATAATGAACCGGTAGTTACTACCCCTGCTGTAACTACACCGGCTCCTGTTCAGACAACGCCATCCGTAACAACTGAAAATACTCCTGCAGAAACAACTAATCCTGTCACCACCGAAAACACGACTCCTGAAAAGGAGATGCTCGGCGACGTAAATCTTGACGGAAAGATTGACGTAACTGACCTTTCAACACTCAGCATTATTCTTGCAGACAATAAACCTGTATCCGGTATGCAGAAGAAAAATGCTGACGTTGACAGAGACGGCAACGTATACCTCAGCGATCTCGCAAGAATCAGACAGTATCTTTCCTGTCTCTTATACACATCTGACGCTGCCGACGATACTCCTT
>CAMCOJ010000432.1 GCA_945876405.1 uncultured Ruminococcus sp. | reverse complement strand
ACAAGGAGTATCGTCGGCAGCGTCAGATGTGTATAAGAGACAGATATTATAGCATATTTCACCGTTTTTTTAAAGAAAAAAGTCCTTAGAAATTCCTTATTAAAATACGGAGATTATTACACACATTGAACATAAATATCCCTCTCCTTATTTAAAGAGAGGGATATTTATGCGTTGGAAGAAGCACTTTTCTCCTATACTTCCCGGAATTTGATCCGATAGATCCGATTATGTAATGACAGCGTACATAATATGCTATTCTACAGTTACACTTTTAGCCAGATTTCTCGGTTTGTCTACATCGTATCCCCTTGCTACAGATACGTAATATCCAAGAAGCTGGAGAGGAATAACCGAAAGACTTCCTGCAAAAAGAGGATCTGTTTTTGGTATATATACAGTAAAATCAGCAGTATCTTCCATACTGTAGTTACCATATGCTGTAAGCCCCATAAGATAAGCGCCGCGGCTCTTTACTTCAACCATATTGCTGACTGTCTTCTCATATAATTCAGGCTGGGTATTTACACCAATAATAAGAGTTCCTTTTTCAACAAGGCTGATCGGACCATGCTTAAGTTCACCTGCAGCATATGCTTCTGAGTGAATATAGCTTATTTCCTTCATCTTGAGAGAACCTTCCATACCTATTGCATAATCGATACCACGACCGATAAAAAATGCATCATTTACTGATATTACCTTGGATGCAAACCACTGAAGACGTTCCTTATCCTCGAGTATTTTTGTAATTTTTTCAGGGAGAGTGTTAATTTCTGTAAGAAGCTCCTGGTATCTTTCATCACTGATTTCATTTCTTGCTTTTGCAAATCCAATAGCAAGAAGATATGAAGCAATAAGCTGTGTACTATATGCCTTGGTTGTTGCAACTGATATTTCCGGACCGGCAAGCGTATAGAAAACATTATCCGCTTCGCGTGCAATTGATGAACCTACTACATTTACTATACCAAGTGTCTTTATTCCCTTGTCCTTTGCTTCTCTTAACGCTGCAAGACTGTCTGCTGTTTCGCCGGACTGACTTATGATAATAACAAGACTGTTTTTTACAAGTTTCATTTTTCTGTATCTGAATTCTGAAGCAAGCTCAACTCTTACCGGAAGTGAGGTAAGTGATTCAATAACATACTGGGCAGCCATTCCGACATGATAAGCTGAGCCACAGGCTACAATATATATCTGACTGATATTGTTCATCTCATCTTCGTTAAGGCCAATATGTTCAAAGTCAATCTTTCCATCCTTCACTACAGAATTAATAGTATCCGTGATAACCTTAGGCTGCTCGTGAATTTCCTTAAGCATGAAATGCTCGTAACCGCCCTTCTCTGCAGCTTCAGCATCCCATTTTATTTCTGTAAGTTCTTTTGTGATTTCCTCACGGTCGATATTATAGAAAGTTACACTGCCCTTGCTGAGCCTTGCAATCTCACGGTTACCTATGTAGTAAACATTTCTTGTGTATTTAAGAATTGCCGGTACGTCAGAAGCAACATAAGTCTGTCCGTCAGCAACTCCGATAATCATCGGACTGTCCTTACGGGCTGTGTATATCTCTCCCGGATATTCCTTAAACATTACACAGAGAGCATATGAACCGCGTATACGCATCATTGCTCTGGCTATCGAGTCAACAGGACCGAGGTTATACTTTTTGTAATAGTAGTCGATAAGCTTAACTGCTGCTTCCGTATCTGTCTGTGAATTAAAAGTATATCCTGACTTTGTCAGCTTTTCCTTTATTTCCTGAAAGTTTTCAATGATACCGTTATGTACAGCAACTACATTTTCATCATCACTTGAATGAGGATGAGCATTTGTAACTGATGGTTCACCGTGTGTAGCCCATCTGGTGTGACCAATACCGCATGTACCTTTTACTGCATTTCCGTGATCGGTCATTTCAACAAGAGCCTTAAGCTTTCCCTTAGCCTTTACTATTTCAAATTCTTTTTCGCCATCGCGTACCGCTATCCCGGCACTGTCATAGCCTCTGTATTCAAGTTTTGAGAGTCCGTCAAGTAAGATCGGAGCTGCTCCTGTATTGCCTGTAAATCCAACTATTCCGCACATAAAAAATTCCCTTTCATTTTTCAAATTATTTTCAAACAAAATATCCATATAAGATATCATTTGCAAACAAATTGTAATTTAGCACTACCATATCTTATTATATCATTTTTTCACATAGTTTTCAATATAATTTAAAGAAAAAATCGCAACTAATTTCTTTCTCCGGCAGCATATTCACCGGGACAGATATCTATAACTGCTCTCATTGGCTGAACCATCGCATCCTCATATCTGCATATCCACTTAACAGCATCATCTATCTCGCCGCCCTTTAGTCCGTCGATCGTATCCCCGTCCTTGATTTTCTGTCCGCTCTGACAGATATACGCAGCGATATTGTAAACATAGTTAATTATATCATTCGGATTCAGGTTCTTAAAATGACACTGTACATCAGGCAGACCAACAGCGCACATGCCATGAG
>CAMCOJ010000431.1 GCA_945876405.1 uncultured Ruminococcus sp. | reverse complement strand
GATTTCTGCCTGTCTCGTGGGCTCGGAGATGTGTATAAGAGACAGGGAGTTTGAATTATACTTGTCAAGGCGGGCATTGATAACTCTGATTTTTTCTTCTGCATTTGCCCGGGCATCTCCTGAATACCCTATGATGATAAATTCATCGCCGCCAAGTCTTACACAAACACTTCCGTCAATGCAGACAGAGGAAATAATACCTGCAAGCGTAGTAATTGCAGCATCTCCTGCGTCATGACCATACTCATCGTTTATATATTTCAGACTGTTCATATCAACAAATTCCACATAAATCTCATCATCTGAAGCAGCTGCCTTTTCAAGAATGCTGTTTATATTGTCTTTAAGGCTGTTACGGTTGTAAAGACCTGTCATGGAATCACGGGTGGACTTTGCAAAAAGAAGTTTTCTTACACGCATCATCTCAAGAGCATTGTTCACATACCTGCTCCATATCTGAAAAATGAAATTCACCACTGCCTGTGACGGAGCAAATCTTGACACCGAATATCCGATTCTGCGTCCGTTAAAATGCACAGGTGTAAAGTAAAATACAGCAGGCACTTCACGTTTGTTTTCGAATATTTTTGGAAGCATCTCTGATGAATCAAATGTTTTTCCAAGATAAGGATCGGGCGGATCAAATTTTCCTACCCATTCATGAATAAGTTCATGTGCACATCTGTACACGGAAATTTTCATCTTCTGTGTATAACCAGCCTTTATACTGTACAGTTCTTCATCATTTTCATCTGCATTCTCCCAGTCTTTACATGTACAAAGAACATATTCTCCGTTGTTCTCAACAAGATATGCATACTTCATTATCTGCTGGCAGCATTCTTCTATTCCTCTGGACTCTGTAAGTGATTCAGCCATGTAGCTTCCCATAAACTTACGGAGATCTATTTCGTTGCTTGTATACGGTACAAGGTAACCGTAATCATCCTTCTCTCTCTTTCCCGAACAGTCTTTGCAGCATCCGCAGGACATACCGGTTACAAGTTTTCCGTCAAACGAAGGAGTGAATTCAAATTTCTTTTTTTCAATTTTCTGCACCAGCCGTACAAAAGCCTCCGCTCCTGTTTCTGAAATAGGAGGAACATATGAGGTCAGTGTTATATCACTGGCCCTTGATTCTATTACCCCGTCAAATCCGGTAACAATAAAATCATCAGGTATCCTGTATCCGAGTCTGGTAGCAGCACTCATAAATCCAATGCCAATATAATCACTTGCCGCCATAACAGCATCAGGCATCACGAGATCACCTGTGGCAAGCCGCTGGGCGAATCTCTCACCAAAAGTATACCAGAACTCACCGTAAATAATGTCCTCTTCCCTGATCTCCATACCATGTTTTTTAAGAGAATTCTTAAACCCTCTTACTCTCATCTGAGAGGAGTTTACTTCTCTGTCTCCGGCAAGGAAATATATTTTTTTACAGTTGTGTTCCTCTATGACATGATCTGTCATTTTTTCAAAGGCAATTGTATCCTCAGTTTTTACATATTCATAATCGTCCATAGTTTCATCAACTGAAATAACCGGACAATGACATTTCTTCCTCAGGAGATCCCTTATGTGATTATAAACAAGGTTGTCATTGTGATACTTGAAGGAAAGTGTAATAAGAATAATACCGTCAAGCCTGTCGAAATTGATAACATTGTAAATATTGGCCTCTCCGCGAAGGTACCGGTCTATTCTGTGATTGGCCTTTACATATGTAGTAAAAACAAGAACATCATAGTTATACTGTTCTGACATTTTAAAAATACCTTCGAGAATCTTACGCTCATAAAAATTCTCAGGATCACAGGTAATAACGCCTATTTTCTTTCTGATAGTACTCATAGTGCACCCCCTCTGTATTGTTATAAACCAGTGCTTATCATTATATCATATTACTGACATGATTTCAACCATTAATCAATTTTGCTAAAAAAACTTTTTTGGATACAGATATATTCTACATTCCATTTTTCTATATCATGCCTAAATTCGATTGATTTTTTTCGTGCAATATGCTATAATATCACTGTGCACTAAAAATGCTTATTTAATAAAAGCAGGTACTCCCTGTATGTACGCTTTCTTCACGGCAGAAGAAAGCTATTTTTTTATCCAATAATATCTTGACGTATTGTTGATTTTAATATATAATTATAAGTAATAATTCGTGTTTATATAACAAACAACATATTTTATAGGGGTTTACCATCGCTAATGATAAAAACTACATATCCGGGGTGAGTAATTGAAAAAGAGAAAACTTATCGGTATAATAATCGGAGACCCGTGCGGTTCATATCAGCGCGGATTTCTTGAAGGTGCTTTAAAAGTATTATTTAACAATGACATTGACGCTGCAGTTTTTTCCACTTTCGGTAAAAGATCAATGTCACACGAAAACAAAGCAGGAGAAGACGAGATTCTCAAAATGATTAACCTTGACAGGCTTGATGCGCTGATTCTGTCTCTTATACACATCTGACGCTGCCGACGATACTCCTTGTGT
>CAMCOJ010000430.1 GCA_945876405.1 uncultured Ruminococcus sp. | reverse complement strand
GTAGAAAATAAACGTATGGCCGCAGAAATAAAATACCTTAAAGCTCAGCTTGCGGAACAGGAGAGCAGATTATAAGTATTACTCCTTAGCCGAGTGAGTAATTATATTCACCCAAAACAGAAAAAGCAGTTCCCCGGAGTTTCGGGGAGCTGCTTTTCTGCGCTATTAGGTGCGTGAGGAGATTTATTCGGTTTCTTCTTCCGGAGATTCAGACTGTGTATCCGGAAGATAGATATTATTTTTCAGATATTCGGTATTTGCATAGAAGTCAACGTTAATGATTGACATGCCGTCCCAGGTTTCACCGTATGACCAGGTTCCGTCGGCAGGGACACGGAGCTGTTCGGGTTCATAGGAAGCAAGTAAGGACGGAAGTCTCAGACTGAGAATATACATATCTGTGACACTCATATCAGAGCCGATATACTGCAGGGCTTTTGTTATTCCGGCGTTGAATGTTACCGGGTTTATTTTTTTCATGCGGCTCATTATCTGGGTTATGACTGTTCTCTGACGCTGTGTGCGTTCGAAGTCGGCATCACCGACATATCTTATTCTGCTGTAGGATAAAGCCTGCTTGCCGTTGAGCATGAATGTTCCGTCGGAAACAGGGAGAAAGTCAGCATCAGGGCTGTCACCCATTATTTCATTGACTTCACTGTAGAGAATTTCGTTTATCGCATTTGCTTCAGAGGCACTTACGGTAATCTGTACACCGCCCACAGCATCCACTATATGAGCGACAGCTGTAAAGTTTACTGTCATGCATCCGTCAATTCTTATTTTAAAATTATCTTCTATGGTATCCTTAAGAAGTTCTGCTCCGCCGTAGGAGTATGCAGCATTGAGCTTTTCTGAACCGTATCCGTCAATTTCGGTATAGATATCACGCATAAATGATGTCATCTGGAGTTTGTGATTCTTTTTGTTTACGGACAGAAGAATCATGGAGTCTGAAAGACCACGTACGCTATTGTCCCTGGTATCTTCGCCGATAACAAGTATATTTTTTACTTCAGATGAATAGAGCATAGTATCCGGGTCATTAATGTAGCTGCCGGAATTCTCTATTGGGGTGATTTTGGTTATGTAATAAAGAGCGGCGGCTGAGTAAACGAGGAAAAGGGCGATAAAAATTCCGATAAGAAACCTGACAAATCTTCCGAATGCACCTTTTTTCTTTTTTGCGGGCCGGGCGTTTGGGCGTACATTTCTGTTTGAAACAGTTTCATTTGCCGGAACTGCACGGTGCTGCTGCTGACGTTTGGGTTCGGAAGCGGATGAGGATGTTTTAAACGTCCTGTTCTGATTCTGTGCTGATTTATCTGATGTACCGGAAGAATTTTTCTGCTGAACTGCCTTCCTGTTCGCTTCGGAAAGGGCAGCACGTTTTTTTGCTTCTTCAAGGTCTTCTTTCCTGTATACTCGCGTCTGGTCAGCGCTGACAACCGACCTTGCCGGTACTTTAAACTTCATGGTATCCTGATTTTCATTTATATTTTTTTTATCAGACATATTTGTTTCTCCTTTCACTGTACCTTATATTATACAATGTTAATTCATGATAATCAACCCCTGTTTACAAACAAAACTGCATTTGTACGTAAAGAATTCTGTACAAATGCAGTATTTTATTGTATTATTCCTTGTAGTTTACTATCTCGTCAAGAAGAGCAGGTACCTTTTCGGCCATTTCTTCATCCGGGAACTGACAGGTTCCGACTACGCGGTGACCGCCGCCGCCGTACTTGAGCATAAGACTTCCTACGTTGACGTTTGATGTTCTGTTCAGAATACTGTGTCCGACAGCACATGAACAACCAAGACCGCCTCTTCCGTTTACTATCCATACAGAAATATTCTGCTCAGGGTAGAGGCTGTAAATCATAAATCTGTTTCCTGTGTAGATAGGATCAACACCGCGGAGGTCGGTTATAATGACATCTTTTCTTATCTCGGTGTGATCGTGAACCATCTTCTTGAAAAGTTCCGTCTGTTCGTTGTAAACTTCAATACGTTCGATAATGTCAGGCATAGCAAGGATTTCTGATGTTGACATTGTTCTGCAGCAGTGGAGGAGCTTTTCCATAAGCTGGTAGTTGCTGATTGTAAAGTTTCTGAAACGACCGAGTCCGGTGCGAGGATCCATAAGATATCCTACAAGTATCCAGCCGGTAGGGTTGAGCACTTCATCAATTGTAAGGTGTCCGGAGTCAACCTTGTCAACAGCTTCCATCATCTCATCAAAGTGTGAGAATCTCTCCTTGCCGCCGTAGTATTCGTAGATGATCCTTGCGCAGGAAGGAGTGATGCGGCTTTCGCCCTTGTACTTTCCTTCGAGCTGGTTTCTTTCATGTTCGCTGGAGTGATGGTCAAACCACAGTCCGCAGCCTTCAACAAAAGGAACATTTGCAAGAACATCGTTTTCTGTCACTTCAAAAAGTCCGTCCTGAAGATCCTTAGGGTGAACGAACTTCCATGAATCTATAACTGTCTCTTATACACATCTGACGCTGCCGACGATACTCCTTGTGTA
>CAMCOJ010000429.1 GCA_945876405.1 uncultured Ruminococcus sp. | reverse complement strand
CTACACAAGGAGTATCGTCGGCAGCGTCAGATGTGTATAAGAGACAGAAACCGGCTTTTCAACAGGAGCAGCCTTGCCGTTCATAACATAGTCAGCAACGAATCTCTCAAGGCGGCCGATACCAACAGGTTCACCCTTGATACCTCTTACGCACTTGCCTTCGCACTGGTTTTCCTGCGGGCATACACGTCCGCATACAGCAGGAAGTCCGTTTGTTGACTTGATTATCTCATACGCACCATAAAAATCCCTTTCCTTTACTCTGGAAATAAATTCAGGAATCTTTACTCCTACAGGACATCCGCTTACGCAAGGCTTATTCTTGCAGTTAAGACATCTCTCTGCCTCTTCAACAGCCATATCCTCAGTATAGCCAAGTGTAACTTCCTCAAAGTTTCTTGCTCTTACCTTCGGATCCTGTTCAGGCATAACTACTTTATTTAAAGACATATTTGGCATTTTTAAACTTCCTCCTCAAAACAGATTACTGCGCCTTGTTCATCATACGGCAGTTGTGTTCCTGCTCTCTGTATGTTGAATTTCTCTTCATAAGCTCGTCAAAGTTTACCTGATGACCGTCAAAGTCAGGACCGTCAACACATGCATACTTTGTTTCGCCGCCTACTGTAACTCTGCATCCGCCGCACATTCCTGTGCCGTCAATCATAATCGGATTGAGTGAGATAGTGGTTTTGATACCATACTTCTTTGTAACATCACATACAAACTTCATCATAGGAACAGGTCCGATTGCAATAACTTCGTCAAACTTCTTTCCGCCCTGAATAAGTTCTTCAAGTGCTGTTGTAACAAAGCCCTGCTTGCCGTAAGAACCGTCATCTGTTGTGATGATGAGGTCTGTGCTTGCTGCCCTGAATTCATCTTCAAGAATAACAATATCCTTGTTTCTGAATCCGGCAATAACTGTTGTATCTATACCCCTGCCGAAAAGAGCCTTTGCCTGCGGATAAGCGATAGCACATCCAACGCCGCCTCCGACAACGCAGACACTCTTTGCATCTTCTTCTATATGTGTAGGAACACCGAGAGGTCCTACAAAGTCAAGGATTGTATCGCCTTCGTTAAGTGCTGAAAGCTTCTCTGTTGATCTTCCTACTATCTGGAAGATAATAGTTACTGTACCCTTTTCTCTGTCATAGTCAGCTATTGTAAGAGGTACTCTTTCTCCGTGTTCATCAACTCTGAAAATGATGAACTGACCCGGCTGTGCTTTCTTAGCAATAAACGGAGCTTCGATTTCCATTAAAACTACTGCTTCATTTAAAACTCTCTTGGTAACGATTTTAAACATTATTAAAAATCTCTCCTTCTATAAACTAAAACCACGAAAAAATATGGTCTGTTACGCCGTGCTAAAATGCCGTACTAAATACTATTCTATCATAATTCCGTTGAAGTTGCAATAGATTTGAGGTAAACGGGGAAAATAATTTTTGCGTATTATCTGATATACAAAATTGTATTCACATTTTCATCTGTAACAGAAGACCTCGATATTATGATAACTTATTTTTTTCTGATTTTCAGACTATACAGCTGAAGCCGAAGCATAGAGCCGGCTGTAGAATCCGCCCTGCTCCATAAGAGTTTCGTGGTTTCCCTGTTCTATGATATTTCCGTCTTTCATAACAAGTATGAGATCAGTGTTTCTTATCGTGGAAAGTCTGTGGGCTATTATGAAACTGGTTTTGCCCTGCATCAGCTTTTCGAACGCCTGCTGAATCTTTACTTCCGTTCTGATATCGATACTGCTCGTCGCCTCATCGAGAATCAGCATCGGCGGGTCTGTAAGCATTATTCTTGCTATTGTAAGCAGCTGCTTCTGTCCCTGTGAAAGACTGCCGCCGTTTTCTCCGATAACTGTGCTGTAACCGTCCGGAAGTCTTCTGATGAATCCATGGGCGTGTGCTGCTTTTGCGGCATTTATTATCTCTTCCTCTGTGGCATCCGGCTTGCCGTAGGAAATGTTTTCTGCTATTGTTCCGTTAAACAGCCAGGTTTCCTGAAGCACCATACCAAAGCTGCTTCTGAGACTCTTACGTTTCACATCTCTTACATCCTGTCCGGAAATGAGCACTCTTCCGTCAGTGGTATCGTAAAATCTCATAAGAAGATTAATAAGTGTGGTCTTTCCGCAGCCTGTAGGTCCGACTATCGCTACACGCTGACCCGGTTTCACTTTAATGTTGATATCCTGAAGAAGCGGTTTTTCCGGAACATATGAGAAATCGACATTGTCAAATGCAACCGAACCGTCAGGAGTGCTGATGTCCGGCAGCATGCTGTCATCGGATTCATCCTCTGCGGATATTACCTGAAATACGCGTTCAGCCGAAGCAAGGGCGTTCTGTAGTTCCGAGATAACACCGGAGATTTCGTTAAACGGCTTTGTATACTGGTTTGCATATGAGAGAAAACTTACGAGAGTTCCGACTGAGATATTTCCGCTCACAGCTCTTAACGCACCTGTCATGCCCTGTCTCTTATACACATCTCCGAGCCCACGAGACAGGCAGAAATCT
>CAMCOJ010000428.1 GCA_945876405.1 uncultured Ruminococcus sp. | reverse complement strand
TAAAAATCTGAATAATTTTCTATAGTTTCTGTTACTGCAAGAAAAACTTTTTTGTTAAACTGGTAACGAACTCGTCAGCAGATATTTTGTTTTTAATCTCTTTAAGCTTGTCCTGATTTTTTATTAGATAAAGTATAATAAACTCTTCGGCTTTGCTTTGGGCTGAGTACTTTGAGGCTTCAGGGTTTATCTCATCTCTTTGTGTAAGACTTCTTTTTGTTGATTCCCATTCGAGTTTTTGTTTTATTTTATGTTTGTTTTTTATCGCTTCCTCAACCTTTGAGTAGAGAACACTTGTATTAATTTCACATTCACGTGATATTTTTGAAATATAGACATCACGCAGCAGAGAATCATCAAGTGATGAAATAACACCGACTACTTTTCTCAGGTATGTGTATTTATCACTGTCTTCAGAAATGTTGAGACCGGTTTTACATTTGCTGAGTTCAAAATCAATTGCATCATTTGATTCATCAAGCAGAAATTTAAACCGGGTACTGCCGAATTTTTTTATGTATTCATCCGGATCCTTGGCGTCATGGAGTTTAATTATTTTTGTGGTTAAACCTGCTGACGAGAGAAGATTGATAGCTCTCTGCGTAGCAGCCTGTCCTGCTGCGTCTGAATCGTATGAGATAATTACTTCAGAAGCATACTGAGACATGAGGCGTGCCTGTTCCGGTGTGAGTGCAGTACCAAGTGTTGCAACTACATTCTCGAATCCTGCCTGATTTATTGCAATAACATCCATATATCCTTCTGCAAGGATCAGTTTTTTTGAAGAAGAGTTTTTTGCAAAATTAAGAGAAAACAGATTTCTGCTTTTCTTAAATACAGGTGTGTCAGCTGAGTTAAGGTATTTGGGTCCTCTGTTGTCTATAGTACGACCGCCGAAAGCAATAACATTTCCGCGCAGATCAATAATTGGAAATATGACTCTGCCTCGAAAATTATCATAGCAGCTGCCTTTTTCGGAAAATCTGCATACATCAGCTGTTACCATCTCACTGTCTGTGAATCCAAGCGATCTGAGGTGATTTCTAAGTGCGTCCCACTGATCAGGGGCGTAGCCCAGACCGTATTTTTTTATCGTCTGGGGGAGAAGCTTTCTTTCTTTGAAGTAAGCGAGTCCTCTTTTATCCGAACCGGAAAGAAGGCATTTAAAATAAAAATTTGCTGTTTCCCGGTTTATTTCGTATGTTCTGGATTTTTTTCTGGCAAAGTCATCACCGGATGTATCCGGCATAGCAATACCAGCCCTTTCTGCGAGAAACCTGACAGCTTCATAATAGCTAAGATTCTCAATTTTTTTTATAAATGAAATAACATCTCCTCCGGCACCGCATCCGAAACAGTAAAAGCTCTGCGTATCACTGTAAATAGTGCATGAAGGTGTTTTTTCAGAGTGAAAAGGACAGAGACACTTCGATGTTGAGCCGTGTCTTTTTATTGTAGAGTATGAATTTACGACATCTTCGATGGGATTACCAAGTCGGAGCTGATAAATAAAATCTTCGGATAATGCCATTTTAAACCTCCGAATTATAGATAAAATTATGAAAAATCTTCGAATAATTTATCTGATATACAGATGTCAATTTTTCCGTTGGATACATCAATAAGTTTTTTTCTGAAATCTTCTGTAAATTTTTCTTTTACAAGAAGCTCCATCGAAATATTATCTTCAAATTTTGAGGACAATTCCTTGACTTCGTACTGTGGCAGGAAGTATGCAACCTTGCTGTACAGATTATAGTCCATGGAAAATGAAATCCTGTAGCATTCCTGCATGTCCATTATATCCGCGTTTTCCACAGCGAGTTTTGCAGATGTGGAATAAGCACGTACGAGACCTCCACCTCCGAGAAGAATTCCTCCAAAATATCTTGTGACAACACAGCAGATATCTGTGAGTCCGTGTTTCTGAAGAATATCAAGAACAGGAACACCGGCGGTACCCTGAGGTTCACCGTCATCCGAGTATCTGGTGATATTGTTGTCTCTTAGAATATATGCATAAACGTTGTGTGTCGCTTTTC
Source organism: uncultured Ruminococcus sp. (assembly GCA_945876405.1). Classification (GTDB taxonomy): domain Bacteria; phylum Bacillota; class Clostridia; order Oscillospirales; family Ruminococcaceae; genus HUN007. Next base: position 504 of record CAMCOJ010000428.1, on the reverse strand, counting down.
TGTGCAGAGATTTTATTTCATTTATAAATCCGATAGCATCGTCATTGGTATGAACCGGACAAAGATATGCGATAAATTCAGAACGACGTTCGGTAAAGGTTATGTTATTTGGTTTTTTTATTGTTTTGTAACCCATAGCTTAAAACCTCTCCATTAAATAAAAAAGGCGACTCTATAAAAATATAAAGTCACCCTTAGTTTCATCGGAACTTAGTTGCCCTTGTTGAAACGCTTCTTGAATCTGTCTACACGTCCGCCTGTATCAACAAGTTTCTGCTTACCTGTAAAGAATGGGTGGCATTTTGAGCAGATTTCAACCTTTAAATCACCCTTTGTAGAACGTGTTTCAATAACGTTACCACAAGCACATGTGATTGTTGCCTTTTCAAAACTTGGATGGATATCCTTTTTCACTATTGGTCACCTCTTTATAAACTATTATGATTAACATAGTAGCCCCTGTCTCTTATACACATCTCCGAGCCCACGAGACAGGCAGAAATC
>CAMCOJ010000427.1 GCA_945876405.1 uncultured Ruminococcus sp. | reverse complement strand
TTTTAACTATAGAAATTCTGGAGAAAGTATGCTATAATCTAAATGCATCAGGAAAGTATGCACTCTGACAAACAACGAAAGGATGGAACATTATGAAAAAGACTATTGCCTCAGTAAGCGCAGCCAAAAGAACCGCTTGCCTCCTTACAGCAGGTATGATGATTTTATCTACAGGATTTATGACAGGCTGCGGCAAGAACAGCGATTCAAACAACACCGCCGTGGTCGATCAGCAGGAAGCTGCAAAAGCTCTCGCCTTCAAGGTAACAGATATACCTATCGAAGGTCTTGAGAATTTCTACGGCACCATTCAGTCAAAGAACGGACTTTTCTATCTCATTTACAATGAATATGAAAAAAACGGCGATGACTACCTTTCAAAGTATTACATAAAGGAATATGATGAAACAGGTGCTGAAAAGCTATCTATTCCTGTTTATGAGCAGACCGATCCCAACGTTTACGGAAACATTTACGGCGATCTTAATGTAAATGATGACGGCTCTGTTACCTGTCTCCTTAATGAGTACAGCTATGACGACGAGACAGGCGACAGCAATGAAAAATACAAGCTCCTCACCTTTGATTCCACAGGCGCAAAGGTCTCCGAGGTAGATATGGATAAGCTTTTCACCCAAGAAGATAATGACAACAACAGATATTTTCAGGGTTACATCATCGACTCTCAGGGCAATCTTATCCTCAATATGAACTCTGTTATCAGAATATGCGACAACACAGGCAAGAAGCTCGCTGACATTGATGCCGGTCTTTCCGAGAATGCCTGGATATCAAGCCTTATCACCACAAATACAGGCGTTCCCGCGGTTCTCATATATGACTACAGCAATCAGGACAATCCCAACGTCATCAAAGAGATAGATGTTGCCAACAAGTCATTCGGCAAGGAATATCCTCTTGCAAGCGGTATTATTAACGGAATTTACTCGGGCAGCGGTGATTACCTTTGCTACTCTACATCTGACACAGGCATTTCCGGTGTTAGAGCTGACACTTTAGCGGTTGAGCCTGTCCTCAATCTGCTGAACCTCGGTGTTGATAACTCAAATATCTCCACATTCTCGATATGCGATGATGGCTCATTCCTTACCGTAAGCACCGATTATTCGGGATACACCTCAAATACAACCATCAGCAAGATATCCCCTGTTGACAGCTCAGAGGTGAAAGAAAAGGAAATAATCACTCTCGGCTGCTTCAGCATCGACTGGAATATCCGCTCCGAGATCGCAGCATTCAACAAGCAGAGCGACAAATACACCATTTATACAACAAGCTTCAGCGATTCCAACGATACAAGCGACTGGAATGCCGCTCTGACAAAGTTCAACAACGAGCTTCTTGCAGGAAATGTTCCCGACCTTATCCTCCTCAATAACCAGATGCCCATAAACAGCTATGCATCAAAAGGTCTTTTCACTGACCTTTATGAATTTCTTGACAAGGATTCCGAGCTCAGCAAGGACGACTTTATGCCCAATGTCCTGACAGCTCTCGAAAAGGACGGCAAGCTTTATGAGCTTACTCCTGCATTCTCCGTCCAGACCCTTGCTGCAAAGACCTCTCTCGTTGGCACAGACCGCTCCATTACCCTTGACAGGGCAAAAGAAGTTATGGCAGGTATGGGAGACAATGTTCAGATGTTCTCCAACCCTATAACAGCTTCTGATTTCCTGTCAAACGCAATAACCTATTCTGATTTTGTTGACTACAAAAACGGAACCTGCAACTTTGACACACCAGAATTCAAGGCATTCCTTGAATATGCAAAAACTCTTCCCACCGAGATCGACTATGACAAGCTTTACAATGACAATCCCAACTACTGGCAGGATAACGAAAAGGCTTGCCGTGAGAACAGAGCCCTTTTCTACAATATGTACTTCAATGATTTCAGCACATACAAGCAGACAAGGGACGGTTATTTCGGCGAGGACATCACCTTCACAGGTTTCCCTGTATCAACTGAGGGTGAATCCGGTTCTATGATAACAGCGTCCTCTGAAATGGCTATTTCTTCAAAATCTAAGCACAAGGACGGTGCATGGGAGTTCATTAAGTACGTTATTTTAAACAATGTAACTGAAAAACCCGAATATGTATGGAATGAGTCCACAGGCAAACAGGAGACCACAGGCAACACCACATACTCTTCCAAGAGCTACAACCTCCCCGTTCTCAGAGATCAGCTCCGGAAGCTGGGCACTCAGGCAATGAGCACAAGCTATTACATCGACGCTGACGGCAATCAGGTTGAGCAGAGCTCTTCCTACTACATTGGCGACCAGGAAGTAAAGATCTCCGCACTCACTCAAGAGGAAGTTGATATGCTCATTGATTACTTCTCTTCTGTTACAAGGCTTTCAAGATATGACCAGAGCATCAACGACATCATCAACGAAGAAACAGCTCTTTTCTTTGATGGCACAAAGTCCGTTGACGAAACAGCTTCCATCATTCAGTCAAGAGCAAGCATCTATATCTGTCTCTTATACACATCTCCGAGCCCACGAGACAGGCAGAAA
>CAMCOJ010000426.1 GCA_945876405.1 uncultured Ruminococcus sp. | reverse complement strand
GTAATGTACCTGACAGAAAACACGAAGAAAAATAGAGAAGCTTTTTGGAGACTTCTCTATTTTTTTGATTCAGTTCAATGAAATTTTCAAACAACAGCTTATGCCGCAGACTTCATTTTGTTGAGATAATCGCAGACATATGTCGCTTATCTTGGGCAATATTTTTTTTAATATTTTCTTAATACTTTTTAATGACAAAATAGACTTACTGGAGCACGCTCCTGCAAGTCCACTTTTTGATGCACCAAAAATCAGTAATCGGTCAAAATAATGATATTGACTTTTCGATAGAGAATGTTGTATAGTCTCTCTGCCAATTTGCTCCGACAATGTCGGAAGCTCAAACGACATTTCGGTGTGGATTGAGTACTTCAGAAAGGCGTTGATATTTATGTCAACAAAGAACAATCATGATTTAGTTAAACAACAAAGTACAAAGAAAAAGAAACAGAAAGAGAAACCGAAAGAGAACCAAAAGCAGGTGCTACTTGAACTTTCAAGTGAATTTGAGATTTCAGAAGAGGAATATGATAAATACAATAAACAAAGCTTAATGGGGTACTTTTATTACAAAAATGCAATTTGGTATGTCTACACTTTAAGTGATTTGTATTATCAATTGTTCATCTGCTCGAAGTTCGAAATTCTTAGAAGCTATTACATTGAGCATGCGTCAGGAAATGAAAAATGTATGGATGTTCGGTTCTATGACAAGGGCGACATTCAGCATGTTGTTCCCGGTATCTCATGTAGTGTATTGTCAAAAAGGAATATCGATAAACTTCAAAGTTATGGTTTTTCCTATGATCCTAAAAATGTAGATGAGGTTATCGGTCTATTTATTGGCCAGCTATTTAAAATGGACAATACTTTGATGACACTTTATCCCGGTTGGCGAAAAGAAGGCACTTCCATGAACTTTTATGGTTATGACCCAAATAGCTATATCGGATTCCCAGAGCTTTCAGTTTCAGTGTCAAGTGTCAATAATGATGAAGATATCTATCTTGTGCCGTCTGAACATATCTCCTTGATTAACGAACTGATTGCCCCGTCCGTTCCGGCACAAATGATCGTTACGGTTGGTCTTTCATCGGCAGTGTTAGGTTATTTGTGTGTTTCAGGTCACAAAACGTTAAACTCTCCTTTTGTTCATCTACACGGAGAAAGTAGTACAGGAAAAACAACAGCACTACGGCTTGCCGCTTCTATGTGGGGAAACCCAATCAGCGATTCCGGTCTATTAAACACATGGAATGCAACTTCGGCAAAAATACTCGAAAACCTATCCGACAATAACGGTGTTGTTTTAACAATGAACGAGTTTGGTTCCAATATGCCCAATAATGACATATCGAAACTGATTTATAACATTGCGGAAGGTCATGGCAGAGACAGGATGAACAATACGAATCGTTCGGTTTCTACGTGGAACACCGTCATACTTTCGTGTGGTGAATCATCCATACTTGACTCTGTCGTTCAAAGTAAAGGCTTGTATGCACGAATCTTTGAATTTTTTGATCTTCAAATAACAACATCAAATAATCACGCTGATGATATCAATAAGACTGTTTCAAAAAACTATGGTGCTATCGGTTCATTCTTTGTTGAAGAAATTGAGAAGAACCAAATAAGCATCACAGAACGATATGATGAACTTGAAACAGTCATTTCTCATCAGATTGGTTCACTTTCCTCTATCAGTGCGAGAATTGCGAGTCTCATTGCTGTTTTCCGTTTAACAGCAGAAATAGCAAAGGACATCGGATTGGAGATAGAGCCGGAAAAAGTTCAGGAGTTGTTTATTGATAGTCACCAAAAAACAATCGAGCGACTTCCCTCGTATGAAACAAATCTTAACAAGCTTACGTCATATGTCGTGAGTAACGGTGCTAAATTTGCAAAATATAAGGACTTCTGTAGTACCGGAAATTACAACGGATATATCGAAACAGATAAAACCGTTTTCTTCGATACTGCTTTTGAAAACATATGTAAGACGCTCAAAATTGATTCTAAACTGTTTTTACAAGACTTAAAGTGTCATGGTTACCTTGACCGTGAACCCGGTCGAGTTTCTAAAAGAATAAAGATTGGCCAACGAAGAGTAACATGTTATTGTGTGTATAACGAACCGCACGACCAAAACGATGTGTCTGTAAAAACAGAAAAAAGAAGATTAAACGAAAAAAAGCATAATGCAAACAGAAAGGAGAAAGCATGCTTCCCCTATCTGAGAAGCGTGCTATATCAATTATGAGTTCTATAAGAAAGCGTCATAGTGAAAAAACGAACAAGGATTCCTATGAAGCTACGCTTGAATTAGGAAAAGATGCTAACGGTAAACGTAAACGCGATTACCATACTTTTTCATCTGAAGCAGACGCTAAAATGTTTATAAAGGAAGCCGATGTACAGTTGTATTACGGTTCCTTTGTAAAAAAAAGCAAGGCAACGGTTAAAGATGTTGCCGAGATGTGGTTAACCTATATTGAAGGTAAAAACCGCAAGTATAACACGGTACGAGGGTATGGGACTAATGTT
>CAMCOJ010000425.1 GCA_945876405.1 uncultured Ruminococcus sp. | reverse complement strand
CACAAGGAGTATCGTCGGCAGCGTCAGATGTGTATAAGAGACAGTATATATCCTTTGCATTTTTTCATTACTTCTATGGCTTTGTCAACAGACCCATCGGAAACAGGTTCAAAGGCTTTTTCACTTATTACTTCTGAAGCAAGTGAACAGGCGGTAAAATACTCAGTGTCGTTTGTGTGAATGATTCCTGCCGCAAAAGGAATGTTTCTGCGTCTTAGTTTTCTGTACACATTTACAGCACTTCCTCCGCCGCCGATTACGAATATTTCCGGTTCGGCTTTGGAAGAGAACAGTTCTGCCGAGCCGTTTTCTTCATTGTAGTATCCGTATCTGATTCCGTAGAGTCTGCTGATATAGTTATCTGAAAAAATTTCTTCAGGAGTTCCGGTTCTGTCTGCTTTTCCGTCCTTTATACAGATTATTCTGTCGGAAACTTTCTGTGCGAGTTCCACTTCATGCAGAGACATGATAACTGATATATTTTTTTCGTTCGCAAGTTTTTCGAGCATACACAGAAGCTCAAGTTTATGGGAGATATCGAGAAATGATGTAGGTTCGTCGAGTATCATTATTTCCGGCTCCTGACAAACAGCCCTTGCAATCATAACCAACTGCCGCTGACCGTCACTTATACATTCAAAATCAGTATCCTTAAGATGTGATATGCCTGTGAGTTCCATAGCTTCCTCTGATATTTTTCTGTCACTTTTGCTAAGAAAACCCAGAGTTCCGGTATATGGATAGCGTCCGGATTCCACTACTTCTCCGCAGGTGATGAGTTCGGGTTCTGCTTTCTTTGTAAGGAGTACGGACATCTTTTTTGCTGTTTCTTTTTCGTTCATTTCACGACCCGGCTTTCCGTCTATCAGAACTGTTCCTGACAGGGGAGAGAGCTGTGAGGCAATGGTTTTCAGTACTGTTGATTTTCCTGAGCCGTTGGGACCTATGAGTGTAACTATTTCTCCCGGGGAGACCGATATGCTGAGTTCTTTTACGATTTCATTTTTTGCATAACCGGCAGTAAGGGAAACTGTCTCAACTGAAAAAATGTCATCCATTTGACTTACCCCCTGAATTTTCGGCGTTCACGTTTCAGCATAATAAATATGACTACCGGTGCACCGAAAACGGCAGTAACTGAACTTATGCTCAGTTCTCTCGGAGCAAACAGCGTTCTTGCAATAAGGTCACTTACAAGACAGAACACTGCTCCTCCGATAAATGAAGCCGGTATAATCACTATAGGTTTCGCGGTTTTAAAAAGTGATTTGGTCAGGTGCGGTACAGCTATTCCCACAAATGATACCGGACCTGCAAATGCTGTAACGCATGCTGAAAGAATACTTGACAATAGTATAAGAGCAATTCTGAATCTTTTTATGTTCACACCCGAATTTTCAGCATAGGACTCACCAAACTGGTACGCTGACATAGGTTTTGACAACATAAATGATGCAATCAGTGCCGCTCCTGTGACTATTGCTGCAGTTTTCACATCACTCCAGCTTGTCCCGGAAAATGTTCCTGTTGACCAGTTATGAAGGTTTACTATATCTGAATCATCGGCAAATGCGATAACTATGTCTGTTATTGCTGAACAGATGTATCCGGTCATAACTCCGCTTATTATAAGAACGGACATTTTTTTCACCTTTCCGGAAATAAGCAGAATAAATCCCATTGAAAGAAGCGAGCCTGCAAATGCAGCAAAAATCAGTGCAGCGGAACCAAGAGAAATTCCTCTTCCGAGAAAAAATATCATAACGAGTGCAACCACAAGTTTTGCACCTGAGGATATTCCGAGAACAAAAGGACCCGCTATAGGATTTGAAAAGAAATTCTGCAGCAGAAATCCGGATACTGAAAGAGCACCTCCAAGTATAGCTGCTGAAAGCAGACGCGGAAGACGAATGCCGAGAATTATATTTGATGTTGTTGCGTCTGAAGAATTTCCTGATAAAACACTGAAAATCTTTCCGGCAGAAAGATTCACACTACCGAATACAAGGTTTGCGTACAGAGATGCGACAAGCAGGATAACAAGTAATGCAAACCCTGCTGTGTATCTTTTATATCTTGCGTTTTTCATAAGTCCTGCCTCACTGTTATTCCACATGACGGATGAAAGTATATTCTCCGCATCTGTTTTCATCGCCGAACATTTGCTTAATATCCGCTGTCATGTCAGCAGTTCCGCTTGTTTTCTGAAACATATTCTGCCCTGTGCACCATACATTGTTTTCACGGACAGCCTTGAAGTCTCTGAAAAGTTCGCTTTTTGAAATGAGCTGTTCTCTTGTTTCTATTGCTCCGTCAATCGCACTGTTGTAGATTATAAAATCAGCATCCTTTGCCTTCAGATAAAAATCCTCCATCTGCATGTTCATGGTTGAAAGCTCGTTTGTATCAGTATTCAGGTCTTCATCTGTGAAAATATATTTTCCGCCGGCAAGTGAAATCATTTTTGAGATATAATCACCGGGCTTCCTTACATTTACATATCCTGTCTCTTATACACATCTGACGCTGCCGACGATACTCCTTGTG
>CAMCOJ010000424.1 GCA_945876405.1 uncultured Ruminococcus sp. | reverse complement strand
TTCCAAAATTGTCTGAATCAATTACCATATTATATTAGTATTATATAGGTAATTGAAGTTGACAAATTTGGAAAACGTGTTATAATAAGCCTTATAACATATACATTTTTTGTCTCCGGGGAGCGTAAGCGGACGGAGACAGAGAGCAGCTTGCTGCGTATATAGGTAATTAAATCTGACAAAAGGAAGAAAAACAAAACTATGTTGAAGTTGAATCAGGAGTATACATATAAGAAAATCTGTGAAGAACTCGGCTGGAAAGAATCATCAGGAGGTCAGAAACAGAAACAGATTAAAGAGATAGAATCATCTTTTGAATTTTATCACCCGGAGAATAAGAAAACACACAAACCAAAGAAGAGTTATATTTTCACGAAGCAGCTGAAGGAACCGGAGCTGGAAGATAAACGAAAAACGAATAGCGGTGTAAAGAGAGTACCAGACGGAGTATTCGAATATTTGTTCAAGTGTGTTCTTTCTTCGGGAGTTCAGAGAAATGAATATCATCAACGAGGAGAAATGACTAATATTTACATATCCAGTTCAGTGATTTACAGAGAGTTTGGATTTGATGTATACGGGATTTTGCATAGTATGGCTTTACATTTTGAGTCTGCGACAACGGCAGGTTATGCTAAAGTAAGCAGAATATTTCAGGAAATATGCATTAATACTGTCAGGAGCCAGACCATTACACGCTTTTGCAGAAAACTTGGTTATCCAGCCAATAGTTTACCGAAGGGAATACTCAGAAAAGAAAGCAGGACATCTATGCATACTGTTCCAGATGATGAACTATTGGAAGAATATAATATTTACATGAGTTGGTTCCTTGATTTTTATAAACTGAAGTCTGAGCGTGCAGCAGTAAGATGCGGTAAGTATTTTGAAATCACGGAAGCAATAAAAAGTGAATTCGAAAACCGAAGTGATGACAAAAAGTATAATGTCAGGAAGATGAATAAGATTACTATTGGAGCGGATGATTATGCTGATGTTATGAACTTCACACCAGATAAAAAAGAGAAAAAGGTGATTCAAAATGGGTTTAAACGAATTATGTTAAACATGATTTGGGACACTATTCAGAGAAGATGTACCTCAGATAAGCAATACAAAGTAGAGTTGGATTATGATGAAAAAATTGAACTCATTCGATTTTTTATGATATTGCAGGATGAGTCAAACTGTGTGGATGAAAAACTTCGTGAGCAAGCCAGAGAGTTGCAAAAACAGATGCGTATACAGATGGAACAAGTTGGAGAAGATATCCTGAAGGCTGATGCAGCAGAAGTGGAACCGTAACACTGCCCGGGGTACTTACAACTTGATGCAGGAAACTCTTTATATAGGAAGAAAGCCGATTTGGAAAAACAGAAAAGAAAATTTTAAGCTTATAAAATCAGGAGAGAGCAGATCAGATGTCTGCCCTCTTTTTTTTAGTATTCACCGATATCAAATAATTCGTCAAAGGTTATGTGAAGATTCGGAAACATGACCATCTGCAATTCTTCTTTGTTGGCTGAAGTTACTGTCTTGTACAGATACGGATAACTTTCACCATCCTCTTTGAAGTCAAAAAGGTAAATCTCAACCTGTTTCTTTCGCCAGTCAACGATCCAGTATTCGGATACACCGACCTTGCAGTAGATGTTCATTTTTTCGTGCCGGTCATAATCTTCTGTGGCATTTGACAAAACTTCCATAACGAAACGTGGGATTCCGGTGAAAGATACATTCTTACGATCTCTGAGGTTACAGATGATTGATACATCCGGGATAACGACTTTATCATCGTTTTCATGCCATTCATACTGAACACTGTCACCGAAAACACGGCACAGGCTATCTTTTATCTGGCTGCCGATCTTAATGACGAAGTTGTTGATGACCATGGAGTGTTCCAGATATGTCTTGCTTAAATCTTCAACAGGTAATGTATTGCTCATAGGATGCACCTCCTTCTTTGATTCCATTATAAATGATAGAAAAATCATGTCAAGAAAGTCTTTTACACGGACTGAACGTAGCTACTGAGAAGATGAAAATAGTAACTACATTTACGGACACAGAACAGCTTGTTAGGTCAGGCAGCAGAGCAGAAAATCCAGATATTTTCTGGATGATTATGATTGAAAATAAGTGGAGGGCTATTGTCACGAAATGAGGGCTAAAATCCATCCGGGTCAGTTACAGGTAAACTTGTTCGGAAAGATGCTCATGATGGATTCTGACTCGATCTGGTGATGATAAGTTCTCTGGACGCAGGTAAGAATGAGCTGGGAAGGTAGCCGGGGAGAGACAGTACAGCTCTGGGAGGGTGACTCAGCAAAATTTCCGCAAAATTTACACGAATTCAGAAAAAAAGTTGCCTTAAAATCGTTGTAAAAGCAGCGATTGGTGCAATGTCAAATGCGTCCGGTATATGAGGGAAACAACTTTTGTATCGGACAAAATTTCCACAAAATTTACACGAAGTCAAATTAAAAGTTACGGTAAAGCCCTTTTATTATACCAGAATTTACGATCTCAAATGCGTGTCGTATATG
>CAMCOJ010000423.1 GCA_945876405.1 uncultured Ruminococcus sp. | reverse complement strand
ATTTCCTGAAATCAAGCAATCTGGCACGAAATCGTTTTTTCTGGCACGAAACTTTAAAAACTCATATTCTGGATACTTTTCTGATACTTTAAGATACGCAAAAAGAAAAACTCTCCGAAACCGGATTGTATGTATCCGATTTTGGAGAGTTTAAAAAATTATATAGTGTAATTACTCATAATCAGGAGGATACCTTAAGAATCTTACGCAAAATTTGTACTCCTTGCCTCAATAATCTGTATTAAGCATAACCGAACAGCAGAACATATCTTCCTTTTCATAAAAATCACATCTACCGTTATATTTTTCGGAAATATCCCTGATAATCTTTGTACCCAGACCGCTGACCTCACGGCTTTTCCTGGTTGACAGCAGCTGCGGATTTTTTTGTAAAACAGATTCTTTTATGGAATTGCATACAATAAAAGTATACACACCTAAGTCTTCTGAAATATTTACTGTTATTTTTTTATCCGACATTTCAGATTCAGAAGTTGCCGTAATGGCATTATCGAGCATATTTGACAGCAGTCTGCTTAAATCAATGTCGTCAATTCCTGTAAAGGAGTTTACTGTCATGCAGACTGCGTTTATTCCAAAGGATTTTGCAGTTGTTAATCTTGCGTTTATTATGGAATTAGCAAATGCATTTTCAGTGTTGACGAAAATAATTCTGTTATCTGCAATATATGCCATTTTTTTCAGATAATCCTTCGCTTCGTCAATTTCTCCGTTTGACAGAAAATCATTAAGCATCTGAAACATTGCCTTATTGTCATGCCTCAGTTTCTGAATAAGACTGTATTCTGTATCTGCATTTTTTATGAACTGTTCATTATACTCTATCTGCATCTTCAGTTTTTCGTTTTCTGTTTTTACGGCATTCTTCTTTCCAAGACTGATTACAAAGTAGAACATAACGATATTTATCATAACAACTGATACCAGTACCAGAAAAATATACAACCTTCCCGACTGAGAAATTTCGCCAAGGGCAATACGTACCAGAAACAAACCGGCTGCCATACTTAAAAGCAGAGTTACAGAAATCAGCATCCACTCATTTGCCGAAATATGATAAGTCGTTTTTTTGTTCCGGGTAAAAATTCTGAGAGACAATAATATCATATACAGTATAATAAGCTGAGTCAGAACAACCGATATAACCCTCTGAATATTTTTCTGAACTATTATTTCGTAAACCGGTTTTCCAAACAGTGCTGAATAAAGTGTGGAGGTCATGGCTGAAACGGCCACAACTATCAGCACCGGAAATACTGAGGCATATATTCTGTCTATGTACCGGCCTTTCAGACATGTAAATGAAAAAATCCCTATCAGTGCAATATACACAAAAATAAAAAAATATTCGAATACAGTAACATAATTCAGTACCGATATCAGAACTGCCAGAAGTGCGGTAAATACCACTCCGTGATTTTTTACAAATCCGCCTTTTGATTTCCCGCCTGAAAATTTATAAGGAAAATACATCATTATAAATCCCTGAAAAAAATTTATGCTGATTTCAAAAATATCCCATAAAACTGTCATAACGTTTTCCTCAGATACACAGTAAATTTCTGATCAGCAGATTCTTTGTAACTTGTACTCATAGGCAGGGATATCTTTTTTCCGTTAAAATTCATATATACTTTTCCTATTTTTTTATCGATTGATTTCATGTATTTTAAATTAACAATATACCTGCGATGTATCCTGATGAAATCATATGAGGAAAAATCAGATTCCGCATCATTGACAGAGCCTCTTACAGATACCGGATCATCCCTGTTCTGTATAAAGTATTTGAGATAGTGACGGGCGCTCTCGATATAAATGATATTGTGATAGTATATAGCTGCTGTTTCACCATAATTTTCTAGAATAATCTTCCTGTGCTGTTTCATATGCTCCATCAGTCTGGTTACAACGGATGATATCATATTTTCAAGGTCATCAGCCGGATTTTTCGGAATGAAGTGAAAAGGCTGGAAATCAAAACTTCTGTAAACAAGATTGGAATGACTGGTAACAAATATTATATAGCACTGCATAAAATCGTTTCTTAATTTCTCTGCTGTTTCAAAGCCGTCAGTTTCAGGCATATCAATATCAAGGAAAATTATATCAAATGCTGTACTGCTGTTGTCATCAAGTAAAAGCCCTGCACTGCTGTAACATTTTATAATATAGTCACTTGTATGTCCGGCAAATTCCCTGTCAATCATAAATTTTAATTTTTCAAGCATATATTCATCATCATCACATACTGCAATCCTGATCATACACCCTGCCCTCCTGTCTGAAAAACTATGTTTACATTATATCATTTTCCTCTGCAGGTTTGCAAGGGAAAAAGAGAAATCATGAGGTGCACCTGTTTTTATTGATTAATCATACCGGATATGTTATACTAAAATACGAAAGCAACCCAAAAGAGAGAATGATGATTATGGCAGGAACAGTGGCATACCAGAGGAAAACATCGTTAAGTACGGATTTGCCTTTGAGGGAAAGAATGTTCTGACCGGACAGGGATGATGGTG
>CAMCOJ010000422.1 GCA_945876405.1 uncultured Ruminococcus sp. | reverse complement strand
ATTTCTGCCTGTCTCGTGGGCTCGGAGATGTGTATAAGAGACAGTTTCAGGAGTGCGCTCCACATACTTACAGCCTGAAAGTTTTGAGGTAAGTGCTTTAATATAATCAGGTGATGTACCGCAGCAGCCTCCGAATATTTTTACACCCATATCAGCAAATGCAGCTGCTGCCTCTGCGAAGTCATCAGGATCAACATCATAGAGATTTGTGTCAGGGTCAGGAAGTCCTGCATTTGGCTTGACAGCAACAGGAAGGCTGGTCCATCTGCAGATTTCTTCAACCACAGGAGCAAGCTCTTTCGGACCAAGAGAGCAGTTTACACCGATTGCGTCAGCACCGAGCCCTTCAAGTGTAAGTGCCATGGCGGAAGTTGAACATCCTGTAAATGTTCTTCCGTTCTGTTCAAATGTCATTGTGCAGATAACCGGCTTGTCTGAGTTTTCCTTTGCAGCAAGAAGTGCCGCTCTGACTTCATAAAGATCAGTCATAGTTTCAAGAACTATAAGGTCAGCATCTTTTCCGGCGATAATCTGTTCCTTGAAAATATCATATGCCTCTTCAAATGTGAGACCTCCTGTTGGTTCAAGAAGCTGACCAATCGGGCCGATATCAAGAGCAGCATATGCCTTTTTTTCACTCTTTTCACAGGCTCTTTTTGCAATTGAAACACCGGCTCCGATAATCTCATCAACAGTGTGACCGCAGCCTTCGAGCTTGAATCTGTTAGCACCGAAGGTATTCGCATAAACGATCATTGTACCGGCATCTATATACTGACGATGTATATTTTCTATGACATCAGGATTGGTTAAGTTGAGAAGTTCAGGTATCTCACCTGCTTCAAGCCCGCTTTTCTGAAGCATGGTTCCCATAGCGCCGTCAAGAAAAACGAATTCATTTTCTGATAATATTTTTTTAAGATCCACAGTGCATACCACTCTTTCTGAATTTGCATTTTTCGCGCATAGTGCATGTTACACAACCTCTCGCCGACGGCGGAAGAGGTGAATCTGATACTCCCATTACCGATGTTACTGACTTTATCGGAACAAGCATTCTGCTCTGCGAAGTGCAAAGGCCTATTTTTCTCGGAGCATCAAGCACATCAAGAAAATCTTTCTGAATATCTATACTGAAATCACCATATCCCGGTGCATATCTCCAGGTAAAAAACTTTCCCTGTTCATTTGATTTTATCTTTTCCTCCGCCTCAGCACAGACCTGCTCAATGGCAGCACTGGCAAATGCGTCTGTGATTACTGCCTTTGCCATATCAGTAATCTGCATTTTTCTGATAAGTCTGTCTGCCTCAGGTCCGAGAGTGGCGGCGATAAGATACGCACCGTAACAGTTCTGAAGGTGTTTTGAAATATCCTTTCCTTTAAGAACAAGCTTTGAGCCTTCAACCTTTACTTCATCCTCTTTAACCGAGATATCAAAGTAACGGTAAATAAAAGACGGTCGCAGAAATTTCAGCAGTTCCCTTTCACATTCGTCAATGCCTGGGATCGATGATGCCGCCTCTTCATCGTGACATGAGAGATAACGAAGCGCTTCGGAACGGTTAAGCGAATCAATATTTACTGTCATAGTACACCCGAAACAGCTTCTGATATTTTTTCTGCTATATACGGATTGTTCATGGTATAGAGATGAATTCCGTCAACACCCGAAGCGGCAAGGTCAACAATCTGGTCTATGGCATATGCGATACCGGCATCACGGAGAGCCTCAGGATTGTTCTCGTACTTTGCCATTATCCTTGTAAACTTTGCAGGAAGACTTGCTCCGCACATTGATACCATTCTCTCGATGGACTTTTTATTGGTTACAGGCATGATTCCTGCTTCTATCGGAACTGTTATACCTGCTATTCTTGCCTTCTCAAGAAAACTGTAGAAAAGCTCATTGTCAAAAAACAGCTGGCTTATCATATGTTCCGCACCGGCATCCTGTTTTTCCTTAAGATGTCTGATATCTGTGATAATATCAGGTGAATCAAGATGACTTTCAGGATAGCATGCTGCAGAGATGTGAAAATCACCGCGTTTATTAATATATGCAATAAGGTCTGAGGCATACATAAAATCATGCTTCGGCGGTCTTTCAGGATTGATGTCTCCCCTGAGAGCAAGAATATTTTCAACGCCCCTGGACTTAAGGTCATCAAGTATAGCGTCAATATCGTCCTTTGAATTGCTTACACATGTAAGGTGTGCAGCCGAAGCAATCCCGAGACTGTTATTTATATATGAAGCAATTTCCCCGGTTATATTGTCTCCGTTTGTTCCTCCCGCACCGTAAGTGACGCTTATAAAGTCAGGTGAAAGAGCTTTAAGACTGTCAAGCGTTTTGTATATTGAATCTGCGGAAGTATCCTTTTTAGGTGGAAAAACTTCAAAAGAGAAAACGCATTTGTTGTTTTTGAAAAGTTCAGAAATTTTCATTTTTTCCTCCGTATCAGTATTTATTATTGCTATACTATTATAGCATTTAAGCTCTTGTTTAGTCAATCAGTTTTTTATAACTGTTTACTATAAACAGTTATAGTTTAAAGC
>CAMCOJ010000421.1 GCA_945876405.1 uncultured Ruminococcus sp. | reverse complement strand
TACACAAGGAGTATCGTCGGCAGCGTCAGATGTGTATAAGAGACAGACAATGAACACTGTGTCGTACTTTGCGGTTACGATCTTGAAAAGCAGACTGTAACCGTCTGCGACCCTCTCAGTGGTATAGTTGATTACGGAATGGAACGTTTTCAGTACATATATGACCAGCTTGAAAAACAGGCTGTAATAGTTCAATAACCAACAAGCCTTCGGACATATACCGAAGGCTTGTTATTTTATGCTTTTATGCTGTTACTATACTGTTATCTTCCTGAAGCTTAAGTTTTTCAACTGCATTTTCTCTCATTTTGTACTTGAGAATTTTTCCGGCAGCATTCATCGGGAATGAATCCACGAAGTCAACATATTTCGGAACTTTATGCTTAGCCATGTTGTTTCTTACATAGGTTTTGATTTCATCAGCGTCTGATGTCTCGCCTTCCTTAAGGATAACACAGGCCATAATTTCTTCACCGTATTGCTTGTCAGGTACACCGATTACCTGTACGTCGCTAACCTTTGGATGAGTATAGATAAAGTCTTCGATTTCCTTCGGATATATATTTTCGCCGCCTCTGATAATCATATCCTTAATACGACCGGTAATCTTATAATATCCTTCAGGTGTTCTTCTTGCAAGGTCACCTGTATGAAGCCATCCGTCTGCGTCAATGGCAGCTGCAGTTGCTTCAGGCATCTTGTAGTAGCCCTTCATTATGTTGTAACCTCTTGCTACAAATTCACCGTCTGTATTGTCCGGAAGATCTTCACCTGTCTCTGGGTCAACAATCTTGCATTCAACGCCAAACATTGCCTGTCCGACTGTATTTACACGAAGTTCAAGTGAGTCATCCGTCTTACTCATTGTGCAGCCCGGACTTGCTTCTGTCTGACCGTATGTGATACAAATTTCAGACATATTCATCTTGTCAACTACATCCTGCATAACCTTAACCGGACAAGGACTTCCGGCCATGATACCAGTTCTCATATGTGAGAAGTCAGTCTTCTCAAAATCCTGATGCCCAAGAAGAGCAATAAACATTGTAGGAACACCGTGGAATGCTGTAATCTTTTCCCGATTGATACAGTCGAGCGATTTTCTTGGTGAAAAAGCTGTTATCGGAGACATTGTGGAACCATGAGTCATACATGCTGTCATAGCAAGTACCATGCCAAAACAGTGGAACATAGGCACCTGAATCATCATTCTGTCTGCTGTTGAAAGATCCATACAGTCACCGATAGCCTTGCCGTTATTTACTACATTGTAGTGGGTAAGCATAACACCCTTAGGAAATCCTGTAGTACCTGATGTATACTGCATATTGCAGACATCATCATATTCTATCTTGCTTCTCATGGTTTCAACTTCTGAGAGAGGTATTGTATCTGCAAGAGCAACAGCTTCATCCCATGTAAAACATCCATCAACCTTTGCGCCGACTGTGATGACATTTTTAAGACACGGAAGCTTCTTTGATTTAAGTTTACCCGGTTCACATGTCTTTAATTCAGGACAAAGGCCTTCTATAATTTCTGTGTAGCTTGTATCCTTATAGCCGTCTATCATAACAAGTGTATGAGTATCTGACTGCTTGAGAAGATATTCGGCTTCGTAAATCTTGTATGCTGTATTTACCGTAACAAGTACAGCACCAATTTTTGTTGTTGCCCAGAATGTGATATACCACTGCGGTACGTTTGTAGCCCAGATAGCAACATGATCACCTCTTTTTACGCCAAGAGCGATAAGAGTTCTTGCAAACGTATCAACATCATCGCGGAACTGCGGATATGTTCTTGTATAATCAAGCTCCGTATATCTGAAAGCATACTGGTCCGGAAACTCTTCACAGACTCTGTCAAGCACATCCGGAAATGTGGCCGCAACGAGTTTATTCTTTCTCCAGAGATATTTTCCTGTATTTCTGTTGTCGCTTGGAAGCTCCTTATTTGCAGAAACTGCAAATCTTTTTCCGTATTCAGAAAAATGAGGAAATACTATACCTGCTTCTGAAAAGCTGCTTGAACCCCACTTTGACATCCATTCGAATGAAATATATCCATCATAGCCTATTCCTTCGAGTTCCTCCCAGAAACTGTCAAGCGGCAGATCTCCTTCGCCCATAAGGCAAAATTCAGGTCTTCCGTCTTTCATCACACTGTCTTTGGCATGAACGTGTCTGATATATTTTCCGATATTTTCGATTGTCTTTTCGGGTGTTTCACCAAAATAACGATACGGGTGATGTACATCCCAGAGAACAGCAACATTTTCAGAATCTATGTTTGAAATAAGGTTTCTGAGCCTTGATGTATCTGCATAAACACCATTTGTTTCAATGAGAATGGTTACATTTTTCTGAGCTGCATATTCTGCAAGTTCTTTAAATCTTTCAGCAACATATTCATCATCGGTATCTGTTCCGTCGGGACCGGCCGCTCTGTCTGCCAATACTCTTACATATGGTGAAGATACTTTCTCAGCCAGATCAATAAAGCCCTTTACTTCTGCAACTGTCTCTTATACACATCTGACGCTGCCGACGATACTCCTTGT
>CAMCOJ010000420.1 GCA_945876405.1 uncultured Ruminococcus sp. | reverse complement strand
GTGCATTTATTTTAATTATAGAGCTACGGGAAAATCCAGATAAGGCGCACAAAAGAATTGAAAGAGCTTGTACATTCAAATAATAAAATTCAATAATATTCATCTTCTCTAGAAAACTTGAAATTTTTGTTAGAGGGTAACTGTTCAGGACTATGCAGTTAAAGGAATATTTAAATCAGTGGTTACAATCCCCCTTTAAACAACAAGTTCCTGAACAGTTACGTTAGAGGAAAATTATTCGGATTGTGTAGCAACATTATGAACTTTTACGAAAGAATGAGGCTTATAGTGAATTACATGAAAGATTCTATAAAGGTATATGTTTCTATCAAGTGTAAAAATCAGGAGTGTGTAAACTTATGAATACAGATATAAATATCGTAGCACAGAAAACAGTAGATGCAATTTCTGAGAAAATAAGAAATCTACAAACATTAAATATTATTGTCGCAGGAAAAACCGGTGTTGGGAAGAGTACATTGATTAATGCTGTTTTCAGAGAGAAACTGACTGAAACCGGCAAAGGAAAACCGGTGACGGATCATATGAGAAAGATAACCAAAAAGGGCGTTCCTTTATCTATATACGATACGCGTGGGTTTGAACTTGGAAAAGAAGTACAGTCTGAAGTTAAGAATGAAATAATTGAAACAATAAACAAAGGACTAGCTTCAAAAGATGTGAATGAAGCGGTTCATTGTATCTGGTATTGTATCAATAACACTTCCAATCGTGTTGAACCAGAGGAAATAGAGTGGCTCAGAGAACTTACCAGGGAAAATCAGATAACACAGGTTCCGATAATTGTTGTTCTCACCCAGTCCTTTACACCTGAAAATGCGAAAGAAATAAGGAATACTATACTTGATGAAAATCTTGATATAATCCAGGTAGTACCTGTACTTGCTGAAGATTATGAAATACCGGGTATAACTACAATTAAATCACATGGGCTTGATATATTGATAAAAATAATGGAAGAATCTCTTCCGGATGAACTGATTGATACTTTGAATAATGTTCAGATAGCGTCTTTAGAAGCAAAAAAACGAAGGGCACAGGCAGCCGTTGCAACCGCTTCTTTGGCGGCCGCAGGCGAGGGGGCGGCACCGGTTCCGTTCGCTGACTGTGCAATGCTTATCCCTACACAGATTTCAATGATTGCGTCTATTACAGTAATATTCGGGTTTAACGTTAATAAAAGCATTATTACAGCTTTACTTTCTTCTACCCTGGGTGCCGGAGGTGCAACATTGGTTGGAAAAACAGTAGTTTCCAACCTTTTGAAGCTTATTCCGGGTGCTGGTACTGTTGCCGGCGGTGCTATTTCGGCAGGGACAGCCGGAGTAATAACTGCCGCACTTGGGGAAGCATACATTGGTATTATGGAACTGGTATTTAAAGGTGATATGTCTATTGATGAAATAAATACTGAAAAAGGAAAAAAGAAGTTGTTTGAAATTTTCAGAAATAAACTTAAGGGAGAAAAATAGTTTTTCTGATTCATAATATTTTTCAGGCCATTCGCCGCATACCCGATTACATATTTCCATTTTGGGTATGCGGCATTTTGTTGACTGAATTCCATAATTATGCTAATATATAAATAACAGAAATCGTGAGAGAATCAAATAAGTAAATGTATGCAGGGGAGTATCAGCTATTACAATGGCATTTTACAGGAAATCATACAGGGTGAAGAGGGAGGAAACAAGATGAACCTAAAGGATCGTGCCAAAAAGTTAAAAATGGATATACCTGCGATTTTTCTGGCGTTAAAAGATAAAGATACGCCAGTACCTGCAAAAATATTCGGAGGTATTACGATAGTATATGCACTTTCTCCTATTGATTTAATCCCTGATTTTATTCCTGTTTTAGGATATCTTGATGATGTTATTTTATTGCCATTGCTTATAGGATTGACAATAAAATTTATTCCTGAAGATGTTATTGAAAGAAACAGACTGAAAGCTGAGGGAATGTGGGTAAATGGAAAACCTAAAAAGTGGTATTATGCTATCCCTGTTATATTGTTCTGGATTATAATAATTCTGTTATTCATAAAAATATTGTTATCATAGGTGATCAGCTTAATTTTCAGTAAATATGTTTGAATACACTGAGCAGACAGTATATGTACGGACTTCAATAGAATATTCAGAGGGTGTGTAATGATTATATTGCATCAAATAGGGAAACCATTATCATATGATTTTAAAAAAATGTATATTGTCAGGAAACTTGATGATGACATAAAAAGGCAGAAGTTTATTCATGTTCCTGAATTAAGTCCTGGTCAGATTCTCTTTGAGAAATACAGAGAACTTGCCAGAAATAATCTTTGGAATGAACAAACCTTCAAATCAGTGTATCTTCCGGTTTTTTTGAGTGAGATGAGCAGAAAAGAATCTCTTTCAATTTTACATAAACTCGCTGAGGACAGTTATAATGAAAACATAGCTTTGTGCTGCTACTGCGATGACGAGAAGATTTGTCACAGGAGTATAGTCGGTGGTATACCTGTCTCTTATACACATCTCCGAGCCCACGAGACAGGCAGAAAT
>CAMCOJ010000419.1 GCA_945876405.1 uncultured Ruminococcus sp. | reverse complement strand
CACAAGGAGTATCGTCGGCAGCGTCAGATGTGTATAAGAGACAGCTACCAGTACAACTGTATGTTCTCATATGCTGAAAAACAGAGTTTTGATGCAGTTATTATCGAAACCGCTGTTATGGGACGGTATGTTACCCAGAAAACTCTTTACGAAATAGTCAGCAGATTCGAAGATACACCGGTTATAACTATATCGGAAAAGATAGGTGACTATCCCTGCGTTTCATTTGAAACAAACGGAATTGATACAGAGATTGACCATCTTGTAACCATACACGGCAGAAAACACATCGGATTTGTATCCGGACCATCTTCAAACCTTGAAGCAGTGCAGCGTCTTGAAAGATACAAGGCGTCTCTGAAAAGACACGGCATAGAATACAATCCTAAACTTGTTGTCGAAGGTGATTTTACCGAAAACTGCGGAGATGTTATAGACAAGCTTCTTGATGACAACGCCGGTACTGTTGATGCAATCTGTTTTGCCAATGATCTTATGGCGATTGCAGGATACAGGGAGATAAATAATCATAACCTCACCATAGGCAAGGATATCATGGTCATGGGATTCGATGATATTCCTGAAGCGATGACCCTTAACCCTCCTCTTACAACGATAAGAGCACGCTACAGAGATCTCGGAACAAATGCAGTAAAGGCTGTAAACGAGATTCTTAACGGTTCCCCGGCAACTGACGTAACTGTTAAAACACATCTTATCGAACGTGATTCATGCGGATGTAAGTCTCCTATAACCACTGACCGTGAATATCTTGAAGAACTGACACTGAATGACCCTGATATCACGGCATTTATGAACAAGATAAATGAAATTATTTACTCATACTACAACAATACAAACTATCGTCCCAACAAGCGTCTGATAAATATTCTCCTCAAATTCTCATCAATGTTTCTTACTGAGATAAAGGAAAACAGGAACAAGCTTAACTTTGCCCTGTTTACATTCAAGTTTGACGTACTTCTCAAATACAGGATTCTTGATTTCATACCTGAGCATAACCTGAACTTTATTTTAAGTGTGCTATGTGACAAGGCTGTATCAATTGCTCCTGATGAAAAAAGACGTGAAGAGATTTACAGAATATTCATGGAATTCTATAAACAGATTATCATGTTCGAAAGCAAACAGAGCCACAGCTACGCTGACAGCATAAAGAAAAATGTACGGTATGCAAACTCTATCATCGGAAACACTATTGACACTTCACAAAATGAAAACAGGGTACCGGTAAACATTATGCAAAGCCTTCGTGCGATAAACATACGAAGCAGCTATCTGTATATCCACGAAAAACCTGTAATCTCAAAATCACGCTATGACTGGGTTCAGCCACCTTACGAAATGCTGTATTCATATCATATAGGTGACAGGTTTCACTCATTTGTCAAAGGCAGAAAGGTTATGGCAGAATATCTCTTCCGGAACGAATACATGCCGGAAACCAGATTTACATTTATAGCATCTCCCGTATTCTGCAGTGAGGAGAACTACGGTCTTCTCCTTTATGATATTGACACTGACGACTATAACTTCTACAACTCAATCATAGCCTCCCAGCTGTCCTATGCCATAAAACTGAGAAATATGCTTGATAAACAGCGCGCCGAAGAAACGACTCTTCGTGAAAGTCTTACACAGGCAACGACTCACAATCAGAAACTGAGCAGAATATCAAAGTCTGATGAACTTACCGGCATAGCCAACCGACGCGGATTTACAGAAGACGCTGAAAAAATCATACGGGAAAATTACGGCAAATGTGCAGCTGTGGTTTTTGCAGATATGGATAATCTTAAGCAGATAAATGACTACTTTGGTCACGAAGAAGGTGACTTTGCCATCAGAAAATCTGCAGAGATACTGTCAGTGTGCATGAGAAGTGAAGACGTTGTTGCAAGATTCGGCGGAGACGAATTTGCCGCATTTGCATTAACTGATGACGAAGCAGACTTCAGCAATATGGTACGTGAAAGAATTAATTCAGCATGTGACGAAGTAAACAGAACAAGCGGCAAACCATATATGATTCGCATAAGTACAGGTGTTCACGAATTTACCTGTTCACCTGAATCAGATATCAACGCAATACTGCACGAAGCCGACAAGCTTCTGTACCAGAATAAAAAACAAAAAATCAAAAGTGTTCTGAGAACTTCGGATTAATGGAACAACACTATTTAAGGAGGGATTTACTGTGCTCAGCTGCAGAAACTGCGGTGCTCCGTACACCGGTGGGATAATATGTGAAAAATGCGGAACAAGATATGCAGAAGAAGAACTTCAGGCATACGAAAAAAACAATACAGACTATCGTGAAAAAGAAACTCAGGAAAATTCAGCCAAAATCAGCCATTCCGGATCATCTGCAGACAATCCGGCATTTATTGTTGCAATAATTTTTGCAGCAGTTTCCGCACTTGTTATCATCCCGGTTCTTATCGCTATATTTGTACCGGCAATTATCGGGTATAACGCAAAGAAACAGGCGGCCGAAGAAAGACAGGCTGCTGTTGTTCCTGTCTCTTATACACATCTGACGCTGCCGACGATACTCCTTGTG
>CAMCOJ010000418.1 GCA_945876405.1 uncultured Ruminococcus sp. | reverse complement strand
TTCTGCCTGTCTCGTGGGCTCGGAGATGTGTATAAGAGACAGATATCGTATATACTGTTTTCATGAGTAATAAATGAATTGTATTCTGATGCATTATACACATTGGAAACAACGATAACATCAATATCCATCTCAAAAGCCTGAGAAATAATGCCGTCAAGCAGCTGTCTCTGTTCCGGTGCGGAGGCTCTCGCTGTAACCACTGTAAAAACCAGTCTTTTTTTCATCGTTTACCGCCTTCTGATAATATCGTACTCTTCAGTACAATAAAGTATAACACTTTTTTCTGATTATTTCAATAAAAACATATTCATTTTTCATACCTTTAATTCATATTTATGGTTGATAATACAGCTGAAAAAGTATATACTAATTATTGTTAACAGACAACATTTATGCGTAATCTGTCTATTATTTTCTGATATTTTCTTTTTAAATACACTTATTTAATTCATTTCCCAAAAAAACCTGCCGGTTCAATCCGACAGGTTTTTTTACTTAATAGTTAAACGTTCCGGATGCCCAGAACGGAATAATTATCGCACCTAAAAACATAAGAGCTGCAACTATAAGCACAAGTATGCGGAGAACAATACTTTTTTTTGGTTGTCCCGAAGATGAAACATGCTTATTGCTGTCATTCCTGTTTGACATGGTTCCTTTCCCCTTCCGTTTTATTATTTTCTTCTCCTGTGACCGCCCTGACGACCTTTTCTTCCTGAACGTTCATTTCTTCTTCCGTTTCCTCCGGATCCGCCATGACGATACGAACCGTTTTTGTCCGGTGTTTTTCTTTCGCAGAGTTTTACACTGACTTTTTTTCCGTTTATCTTTGTATTGTTAAGTGCATCAACAATAAATTCAGCATCAGTATCCGGAACTTCGACAGTTGAGTATCTTTCAAATATTTCAATCTTTCCAAAACTCCTGCCCGGCATTCCGGTTGCTTCAACAAGTGCGCCGAGAATAAAGTTTGGAGCTATTCTGCTGAGTTTTCCCGATGAGATTTCTATCTTGACAGCCTTATCCTTTGTAAGCTTTGCTCCCTGTGATTTTACCTTTTCCTTCTTGCTAACCTTCGGAATTTCGAATTCAGGTATATTCTTAAGTTCCTTGTTCAGACGGAGATTAATAAGAATTCCGGCAATCTCTTCGGCAGAATATCCTTCCTTGCTGAGAATGCTGAGGATTATCTCTGCTTCCTCCCTTAAAGGCTGTTCAAAGGCTGCGGTTATCTTCGAAACTACCTTAAGCATCATAGCATTTACTATCTCACTTCTTTCAGGAAGTTCCTTTTCCCTGATTTCTGTTTTAATATATTTTGAAAGTGCTCTGAGATCATAAACCTGTTTTCTGTTGCTGATGAGTGTATATGCTGTTCCTGACTTTCCGGCACGTCCTGTTCTTCCTATACGATGAATATAGTATTCGTTATCCTGGGGAAGATCATAATTGAATACAACATCCACTCCGCTTACATCAATACCTCTTGCAGCTACATCTGTTGCAATAAGAATATTTATCTTTCCTGATTTGAACTTGTCCATAACAAAGCTTCTCTGACTCTGCTTCATATCACCATGGAGACCGGCAGCCTTAAATCCCTTTGCGGTAAGAGCCTCCGTAAGTTCATCAACCATCTTCTTTGTATTGCAGAATATCATGGAAGCCTTTGGCTCATAGGCCATAAGAAGATACTGCATTGTTTCAGTCTTCATACCTGAAGGTACTTCAAAATAATACTGTTCAATGGTATCAACTGTTCTGTACTTCTGATCTATCTTAATAAGTTCCGGCATTTTCTGGTACTGGTTTGTTATAGCCAGAATCGCCGGAGGCATTGTTGCAGAGAACAGTATCGTCTGCCTTTCCTCAGGTATGTCGTTCAGAATACTCTCAATATCCTCGCGGAATCCCATATTGAGCATCTCGTCAGCTTCATCAAGGATAATCATCTTAAGATTCTGAAGTTTAATCGTACGTCTTCTCATATGATCCATAACACGTCCAGGTGTACCTACAACAAGATTAGCACCGTGCTTAAGGTCAAGAATCTGCCTTTCCATGCTTGCTCCGCCGTATACTGCACAAGGTTTTACCCAGTTCATATACCTGGAGAATTTTTTTATCTCTCCGCATGCCTGCATTGCAAGTTCACGCGTAGGACAAAGAATAAGCACCTCTACTCCGTTCTTCTCACGGGAAATACTTTCTATAGCCGGAATGCCAAAAGCCGCAGTTTTTCCTGTGCCTGTATTTGATTTTCCGATAATATCAGCTCCGCTGTGAATAAGAGGAATACTTTTTTCCTGTATCTCTGTAGCTTCCGTAAATCCCATATCTTCTACTGCTCTGAGTATTTCTTCGGTTAAATGCAGTTCGTTAAATTTCATATATTATCCGTTTTCCTTCCTGTAAAAAAACAAGCCCGAACCTCTGGTTCCGGCCGAAACAATTATTATAATAACATTTTTTCAATACAAAGTCAAGGACTTTGAGAAAAATTACTCCATTAATTTCTCCCTCATTTTCAGAAGCAGTTTCTTTTCCTGTCTCTTATACACATCTCCGAGCCCACGAGACAGGCAGAAA
>CAMCOJ010000417.1 GCA_945876405.1 uncultured Ruminococcus sp. | reverse complement strand
CACAAGGAGTATCGTCGGCAGCGTCAGATGTGTATAAGAGACAGATATAAGTCAGATAGCAATCGTACTTTAATAGCCAAAGGAACCTGCTTGAATGCAATGTGGATTGCATACATTCCCGAATCATAATCAGTGCGTGTATCTGCTATCTGGCCGAAGATACCTTCTGTTTTTCCTAAAATTTCAAATCTTAAAAAAATATATTGTTTCTGTTTAATTGGAAGTGTGGAAAAAAGTTTACATCCACCTTCAGAAAGATCAACGATTGTTCCGTTATAGCAGTTTTCTTTTGGTTTAAGCGATATACTACCGTCAGATTTTTTTGTTACTTCAACTGCAGAGAAAGAACAGTCTCTGTTTACTGGAAAACGCAATGAAGTACGACGTGATTGAGGACAAACAGTATTTGAATGAGTTACACGAAGCAGCTTTTCATCATTAGGCATATTCAGGAACTGAACGACTCGAGTCAGCATTGCATACTGCTGACCATTTGCAAGACTGAAAACCATTGCAAGCTTCTGAAGTTTTTCAGGTCGATCATTGCAATTATCGTCCATAGTATCAGGGACTTTTAAAAGGAGACCATTTTCTTCGTTTTTAACAAGGGTAAACTGATATTGAAAACCTGATGGTGCTGGATAAGAAAGTACTGTGCCGTCAGGAATATTGTGAGAACTTGTAATGTAACGGGAGTAATTTACAACTTTGTAAATATGGAAACGAAGCTGAAAGAAACTATATAAAAGTTCATCTTTAGCTCTTGATCGAACAAAATGCTGAAATTCCTTTTTAAAGATTGAATCAACATAATCATCCTCTGTGTAAGAATACAGGATATTTGTGGCTTGTGTGTCACGACAGATTTTCCACAGTAAAAGCTCTTCTTCTTTGGAAAGCTCTAAAATTTTTGCAAGCTTAGTTACATGAGCCTGTGTAGTAGGTTTCTTTTTCTGCTGTTGAATATATTCAGGACTCTCATGTTTTTTCTTAATGATTTTAGAAATAATCAATATTCCTAAAACAGCAAGAATAATAAGTGCAAGAACAACAATTACCAGATAAATAAGAGGATTTTGTCTTGCATCTAATGGAGATCCTGAAACAATATTCATAAATTAAAAACTCCCAAGGGTTTGAGAAAGTGACTCAAGGCGAGGACAGATTTCATATTCTGCAAGATCACCGATTAAAACAGAATCAGAATTTTCAAGAGCATCGCTAAAGTCTTTTAAAATTGGTGAAAGGTCAGCAAGGAACTCTGATAGAGAGTTTTCACCAACTTTGATAGAACCAAATGTTTCTGGAAAAAGACTTGACCAGGTAATTGTATTACAGAAAGCATTCATAACATCTGAAAGCTTTATGATTGTCTGTTTTGCATGAACGTCTTTACCGCTCTGCATTTCTACAGGAACATTCTTTAAAAGTTCAATAACATCTGTAATTTCTTTTGCAGACATTCTAAAACTTTCTTTGATTGCTTCTTCAGAAATAACATTTACTTCAATTTTTGTATTATCCTTCAGTTCATTCTTGAATACTTCATCAAACTGGTCAGCACTGATATTTTTACCATCAACCGAAATACTTACAGTAGCAAGCTTGTTCTGTTCACAGCTTACTTCAAAAGAACGAAGTACATTACCGATAGTTTTTTCTCCCTGAAGAGTAATGTCAAGTTTTTCACCATTTACAAAAAAGTCCATAATATATTCCTTGTTATTTATCTGTTTCTATTCTGCTGCTGAGTAAAGTTGTTGATGGAATTTGACTGGCCCTCAAGGCTGTTCAATGTACTTTCCATTTGTCCGTACTTAGCTTTTAATTCTGCTTCTTTCTGATTAAGCTGAGTTTCAAGTCTTGCTATTTTCTGCTCGCTTGCTTTTACCTGTCTGTCTAATGTGGAATTTTTATTTGCCAGAATTCCTCCTGACTGAACATAAGCTGTAAGCTGTTTATCAAGCCGAACTCCAATACCTGAATCAATTATTAAATCACCGTCAGAATCATATCCAAAAAGAGTTTTGATGGAATCAAGATTATTTTTCAAAGTTTCATCAAGGATTTTTTCATTGATTTCAAGATAACCGCGCATTTTTGTAGGATTATATCCTGAATAATTTGTTGCGTTGGTAGAAATTCCTATCTGACTGAGCATAGTAATTTCTGAATATTCACTTTCCTGATATACTGCGCCGATAATATCCTGCATTGAGGATTTTGCATTAGTTAAAGAAAAATCTCCAGAAAAAAGTCCAAGCTTTTCTTTATAAGCATCTTCTTCATCCTTGCTTAAATAATCAAGCTCTGAAATAAGCTCTGGTTTGTTCTGAGAAAGAATATTGATTTCAGCAATAATCTGATTATATCGGCCTACAAAATTGATAAGGGCATCTTTAGCTGCTTCTGTATCTGGTTCTATTTTAATTGTCGCAGGTCTTTCTGTTTTTTGAGAAACATTCAATGTAATGTGTGGAATAACATCGTCAATTTTATTGTCTGGACGAGTAATTGTAATTCCTTCATATTTAATAATGGCATCTCCTGCATCTGTCTCTTATACACATCTCCGAGCCCACGAGACAGGCAGAAAT
>CAMCOJ010000416.1 GCA_945876405.1 uncultured Ruminococcus sp. | reverse complement strand
TAACAGAAACTTCCGGAAGAGAGTAATTCATAATAGTATTTGAGAAAAATGTGAGTACAAGCATAATGAGAAGAAATACTATGATTATGTTTTTCACCCATTCTCTTCTGTTCTGGTGTTTAACCGGTTCTTCTTTATTTTTTAATATCTCTTTGTTATCCATTCTGATGTTTTCCTTTCTGATAATTTTATCCTTTTATTCCACCCGAATATGCAATACCCTCAACAAGATAATCCTCACCATAGAAAAACATGAGGAGGGTCGGTATCATATATATAACTGCTACTGCAAATGCCAGTCCCACATCTCCTGAATTTATCTTTGAGAGAAATACAGACAGCGGATGATAGTCTGTGTCGGAAAGCATAATAAGCGGCTGTTCAACCATATTCCAGTAATCAATAAACTGAAGAAGTACAACGGAAAAAATTGCGCTTCTCGAAAGAGGCAGACAAATCTGCGTAAATATCTGAATCTCACCCGCACCGTCAAGCTTTGCTGCTTCTATAAATGAATCCGGTATTCTTCTCATTACTTTTGCAAGAATAAACACACTGAACGGTGCAAAAATACCGGGAAGAATTATAGAAAATCTTGTGTTGAGTATCCCCAGCGCATCAGCAACGAGATAGTTTGGAACAAGTGTTACCTGATACGGCATAAGCATTAGGATCACATACATAAAGAACAGCAGTTCCTTGAACTTCCCCCGGTAACGTGCAAAACTGTAAGCTGCAAGCGAGGCGACTATTATCTGAAAAAGTACAATAGGAACAACAAGTATAACTGAATTCCAGAATTTCATAAGATAATCCGAACTTTTAAACAATACTGTCCCGTACTGTTCAAAAGATACCTTATCCGGTATCAGTTTAAGGTTGAGCTTGTCAGATATATATACTTTCTTCGTTTCGTTTTTATCAAAGTTACTGATCATCGCTCCGTAATTGGCGTTTATCTCCTTCTGTGTCATAAAGGAATTGGCTATTGTCACAACTGTAGGAAAGAGAAAGAGAACCGCACACAAAACAGCAAATACCGTCAGCAGAACTGAAAGTGTTTTTTTTCTGAATTTTGCTTTCATCATTCAACATCCTTTCCAAACCAGTACTCTGCAGCAAACAGAATTGCTATTATTACCGCCATAACCAGTGACATAACTATAGCTGCGGAGGACAGCTTCTGATATTCAAGCAGTGAAAATGTATTGTTCATAAAATGCTGAATCATATAAAGTGCATCCGGATAATCGCCGGTAAGCAGGTATACTTCTCTGAATATCTTGAATGAGTTTATAAGAGAAAGAATTGTTACAAACAGAATTGAAGGTGAAAGATATCTGAGTTTAAGATGAAAGAACTTGTAAACCGGTCCCGCACCTTCAAGTGTTGCAACCTCCAGAATATCTCCGGGAATATTTGAAAGAGCGGCAAGGAAGAGAATCATATTGTAGCCAAGGTTTTTCCAGAGGAACATAATTATAACCACAATCATTCCCTTAGGGGTTTTCAGCCAGTCAACCGGATCAGCTCCAAAGTGTTCGAGAAACTGATTTACTGTACCGCACCTGTGAAACATTACCTGCCATACAAGAACGACAGAGGCAGTCGGAACCATGAGCGGACAGAGAAATGATGCTCTGAGCTGACTCTTGTAAAATATTTTTGAATCCAGAAGAACAGCAAGCATCAGCGACAGTATTACAACAAGGGGAACAGCCACTACGGAAAACAGCAGTGTGTTCTTTGAAGCAAGCTGAAACGCCTCGTTCTGAAGTATTTCCTTAAAGTTATCAAGAAATACAAAGTCACGGTTTATAGGATTGTCAATAACCGAATAATAAACGACAACAAAAAAAGGAAGAATAAAGAAAACAAGCACACCTATAATACTCGGTGCAAGAAACGTTACCTCGGTAATACGTTCGCTTTTTTTCAGTGTTCTTCCTCTGACTTCAGGAATTTTTTGTTTTTTCATTTTATTGTTCTCCGTTCTTTTTTTTTAGTACTTTCGCCGCTGCAAAACGGCGAAAGTGCTTCTCTGTATTATACTCATAATGATACTATAAAATTTGCTATTTTGTCAAGTAACAAATAAATATCACCTGAAAAATTAAGATAATATTAAGATATGCATCAGTAGTATTCTGCAGGCATCTCTTCTCTTCTGTCAGTAATCACTGATTCTCCTTCAAGAAACTGCTTAAGCATGATATAGAGCATTTCCTTTTCAAAAGGCTTTGAAAGATACGCATTCATTCCGCTCTGGATAGTCAGTTTTTCGTCATCTCCTGCAGCATTTGCAGTAAGGGCGATAATCGGAACTGAATGAGCGTCCGCCTTGTCGGAATTTCTGATACATCCGGCCGCCTCATATCCGTCCATAAGCGGCATACGCACATCCATAAGTATAACGTCATATGTATAACTCGGTTTGGAAATAAATGAGTAAACAGCCTGTTTTCCGTTAAGTGCAAGCTGAACGTTAAATCCAACGTTTTCAAGCAGGGATTTTGCAAACTCAGCATTGAAATCATTGTCTTCAGCAAGCAGTACTGTCTTTCCGGTAAAGTCAAAATCCTGCTGACTGATATACAG
>CAMCOJ010000415.1 GCA_945876405.1 uncultured Ruminococcus sp. | reverse complement strand
GAGTATCGTCGGCAGCGTCAGATGTGTATAAGAGACAGATTAAAGTGAACGTCAAAATAAATTTGTCGTTCACTTTAATTATTTTATTTATTGTGTTTGTAGAATTAATTTATGTATTTCAGGGGGGGATGAACTGTGAGAAAAATGACTCCGGTATCGATAGGCCAGTTAATTTCATGTTTGAATGACAATTTTGAGCATATTTTTTATATTGATCTGGAAAAGGACTTAATTGTACCCTATCGTATCAGCGGAAAGGAAGGTAAATTTGACACGATAAAGTTCAGCACATTTATTGACAATCTATCCGAAGACCATATTACTTACTATGACAGGAAAGTGCTGAAAAAAATATTCAACAGGGATTATCTGCTGAAACAGCTTCGTGACAAACAATACTATACATATCAGCTGAGATCAGGCTCACACGATTATTCTCTTTTCCGGATGATCAAGATTGTCAATTCCGACGCTCCGGGCGAACCCGAACACATAGTTGCAGGGATAGCATACGAAAAATCAGAATTCAATAAGAGTCATACCTTTTCATATTCACGTCATACCGTGCTGGTAGTGGATGACAACGCTATAGACCGCGGTATTCTGTCGGAGATTCTGTCACAGATGTATGATATTATTGAAGCCGAAAACGGAAAAGATGCATATGAAAAGCTAGAAAAGTACTATGATGAGATCGCTGTAATCCTCACTGACCTCGAAATGCCGGTATGCGATGGATATACCTTTTTAAAACATATATCATCAGTCCGTGCATTTAACAGTATCCCCGTTCTTGTTACTACAATAAGCAGAGACGAGGAGATTGAAGTACAGTGTCTCGGTCTTGGTGCCTCGGATTTTATTGTTAAACCATACAACCCCGAGATAGTACTGAACAGAGTAATGAGCCACGCACGACTCCGTGAATCTTCAGCGATGCTCGACACACTTCAGACAGACCGGCTAACTGGTCTGTATACAAAAGAGTTTTTTATCAGATATGTAAGTCAGACTCTGAGCAGCAACAAAAGAAAATTCAGCATCATCTGTTCCGAAATAGAAAACTTTAAAGTAATTAACGAAAAATATGGAGTAAAAACCGGTGATGATATCCTTGTCTATACTGCTGAAAGCATTCTTAAAAATATAGACGGAATTCTGTATGGATGCCGGTTTAATGGTGACATTTTTGCTTTTATACAGGCAGGCGATAAGGAATCTGCTCTTAACAGTGAAGTAATTGAGGCGATATCCGTTAATTCTCCTGTTACTTCTGTTTCTCTCAAGTTCGGTATTTACAGAATAGAAGATGATATCCCCGTTCTCGCTATGATAGACAGGGCGGTTCTCGCTGTACGACAGATTAAGGACACATATAAAGAATATATTTCTGTATATGATGATAATATAAGGGAAAAAATTATCCGGCAGAAGTTTATGGTTGACAATATGGAGACTGCCCTCAGAGAGGGTCAGTTTTCAGTTTATTACCAGCCTAAGCATGACATTGAATCTAACCACATAACAGGAGCCGAAGCACTTTTAAGATGGAATCATCCTTCAGTTGGAAACATTCCAACGTCAGAATTCATACCAGTTTTCGAAAAGAATGGTTTTATAATAAAGCTTGATGAATATGTACTCCATGAATGCTGCTCCAGTCTTTCAGAATGGATAAGGCACGGGCTTTCAGACTTCCATATTTCCATAAATCTTTCCAGGCGTGATTTTGAAGATGATAATCTTGCTGACAAAATAGAAAAAATCACCGACTCATATGATGTACCTCACAGCTATATTCACATAGAGGTGACTGAGTCAGTTTTTACTGATAATCACCAGAGGGCAGAAAGAACGATAAAACAGCTGCATGACAATGGCTTTGTTATTGAACTTGATGATTTCGGCACAGGATACTCATCACTTGCCGTACTTAACAGCCAGAATCTTGACGTACTCAAATTTGATGTCAGTCTCGTCAAAAATGACTCCCCTGACTCAGAAAAAAGTGCCCTTGTATTCGCTTCCCAGCTTGCTCAGATGATGGAACTTTATACAGTTGCGGAGGGAGTTGAAAATGCAAGTCAGCTAGAGCGGGTAAAGAAACTCAAATGCAACTCATCACAGGGTTTTGTACACTCAGAGGCAATTCCAAAAAAATCATTTGAGGAATATATGAAATCATATAAAAAATAATATCCAACATCATGAGCCTTGTGCAGTCAGATACCGCATAAGGCTCAATCAGAAGGTGAAAACAGAGATGAAGAATAAAGTACTGCTGGTATTCTGCCTCACTCTTACTGTATGTTTCGTGTCAGGATGCAGTCTTAAAAACAGTTTTAAAGAAAAAGTCACTTCAGATATCGAGCAGAAATCAGGCATAAGTATGGATAAAACATACAGAGAATACCGTACCAATGTCTTAAAAGGAAATGTAAAAAACAGTTATTATTTCAGTAAAGATACTCCGGTTATTCCCGATGATTCCAGAGAGATGGTACCTGAAAATCAGGTGCGGATTTCATTTCCGCAAAACAGCCTCCTGGATGTCTGTCTCTTATACACATCTCCGAGCCCACGAGACAGGCAGAAATC
>CAMCOJ010000414.1 GCA_945876405.1 uncultured Ruminococcus sp. | reverse complement strand
CTCCGTGCAGATCGGCTAATAGTAAACGCAATTTATTTATTGCGTTTACTATAGAGTGAATGAAAAAGTCTTCTCATTCACTTGTGCTACGGTCAATGTATGCTTTTCCGTCAGTTATTGAAATACGTCCCTCGCAGAAAAGCGAAGCGGCTTTAGGAAGGAGTTTCCACTCTACATTTTCCATTATTCTTCTCTGCAGTGTTTCCGGTGTGTCATCATTTTCAACGTCCACTGTGCCCTGAAGAATTATTGCTCCTGCGTCAGCTTCCTCATTGACAAAATGGATTGTGGCTCCTGATACCTTTACACCGTATTCAAGCGCTTTTTCATGGACTCTCAGTCCGTAGAAACCTTCGCCGCAGAAGGAAGGAATCAGCGCAGGGTGTACATTTATTATTTTATAAGCATAGGCTTCTGTCACACACTTGTCCAGAATTGTCATAAATCCGGCAAGTATTACAAGATCAGCCTTCTGTCTGTTTAATTCTTCAAGTATTGCCCGGCTGTACGAAACACTGTCAGGATATTCTTTTCTTGCGATTACAACCGATGGAATTTCTGCCTTTGCAGCTCTCTCAATTGCATACGCTTCGGGGTTGGAGGATATAACGCAGGTTATCCTGCCGTTCTTTATTTCTCCTCTGTTCTGTGCATCAATCAGAGCCTGAAGGTTGGTTCCTCCGCCTGATACGAGAACAACTATATTCTTCATAAGTTCCTCCGCTGTTAGTCTCTGATGATTACGCCTTCTTCACCGTTTACGAGTTCGCCAAGGATATATGCATCTTCACCTGCAGCTTTAAGAGCAGCAAGAGCCTTGTCAGCATCATTTTTATCAACAACAGCTATCATTCCGACACCCATGTTGAATGTATTGAACATGTCTCTTTCAGGAATGTTTCCTGTCTTTGCAATGAGGTCAAAAATCGGGAGGACCTGTACAGATGATCTTTCAATTGAAGCTGTTATTCCATCCGGAAGAGACCTTGGAATATTTTCATAGAAACCGCCGCCTGTAATGTGTGAAAGAGACTTCACCTTTACAGCTTTAAGAAGTTCCATTACAGGCTTTACGTAGATCTTTGTAGGTGTAAGGAGACATTCACCAAGTGTAGTACCGAGATCACCGTAATGACGTGCAAGATTCTGTTCATTTACTGTGAATACCTTTCTTACAAGAGAGAAACCGTTTGAGTGAACACCGCTTGACCTGAGTGCAATCATTACGTCTCCGGCTTTCTGTTCTTCATTTCTGATAATCTTGTCCTTGTCAACAACACCTACTGTAAAGCCTGCAAGGTCATATTCGTCAACAGGATAGAAACCAGGCATTTCTGCTGTTTCACCACCGATAAGTGCAGCACCCGACTGTACGCATCCTTCAGCAACACCTGAAACAATCTGAGCAACCTTTTCAGGATAGTTCTTTCCTACTGCAATATAGTCAAGGAAGAAGAGCGGCTTTGCCCCGCAGCAGATAACGTCGTTTACACACATAGCTACACAGTCGATACCAACTGTATCATGTTTGTCCATAAGGAAGGCTATCTTAAGCTTTGTTCCTACACCATCAGTTCCTGATACAAGAACAGGCTTTTTTATATCTGTAACGTCGAGTTCAAAAAGGCCGCCAAAACCGCCGATTCCTGAAAGAACTCCGCTTGTCATTGTCCTGGCAACGTGAGCCTTCATGAGCTCTACGGCCTTGTATCCGGCTGTTACGTCAACTCCGGCTTCTTTATAGCTTTCTGAAAAACTTTTCATTTTAATTTTTCCTCCGTATGCATTTTATTTTTGTTCGCCATCAGGGATAAAAATTTATAATCAGGCATTTTATCAGGAATCTCAACCGGATTTTCGGTCTGAATTATTCCTTTCCGTCCCAGCAGTAACTGCAAAGATTGCATGCAGAAAGACCTATTGCCCTAACTGTACCTTCAAGTGACTGGAATTCAAGTGATGTGAGTCTGAGTCGTCTGCAGATTTCGTTTCTGAGTCTCTGGCCTCTTTCGGTGTTTGTATCACTGTATTCAGCTATGTATTTTACACCTTCTGCACCTTCAAACTCATCGATGATCTTTCTCGCAATAAGATCAAGTTCTGAATTGCTTCTTGAGAAGTTGAGATATTTACATCCGTACATAATCGGAGGGCATGCAGATCTCATATGGACTTCTTTTGCGCCGTTGGCATACAGGAATTCTACAGTTTCCCTTAACTGAGTACCTCTTACGATACTGTCATCAACGAAAAGAAGTTTCTTTCCTTCGATGAGTTCGTGTACAGGGATAAGCTTCATCTTGGCAACCTGATTTCGGATTGTCTGGTTCTGAGGCATGAAGCTTCTTGGCCATGTAGGAGTGTACTTGATAAATGGTCTGGCAAAAGGAATACCACTCTTGTTTGCATATCCGATTGCATGAGGAACACCCGAATCAGGAATTCCACAGATATAGTCAACATCGGGAAGTTTTCCGTTAGCCATATCAAACTCGGCCATTATCTCGCCGTTTCTTGTACGCATCGCTTCGACATTGACTCCTTCGTAAACAGCCTGTCTCTTATACACATCTGACGCTGCCGACGATACTCCTTGTGTA
>CAMCOJ010000413.1 GCA_945876405.1 uncultured Ruminococcus sp. | reverse complement strand
ACACAAGGAGTATCGTCGGCAGCGTCAGATGTGTATAAGAGACAGACGGTGGATTCTACACATCAAGCTATGATTATGACGAACTTGCATGGGCTGCTGTATGGCTTAAGATATGTACAGACAAAGACGAGTACATCGATGATATTATTGCAGTTGACACGTCTGAATTAACAGAAACAGGAGGGTACAAGTATACAGGATACCTCAAGCGAATCATGGAAACAACAGGAAGCACCTGGCAGAACATCTGGGTTCATTGCTGGGATACTGTATGGGGAGGTGTTTTTGCAAAGCTTGCTCCTATAACTGACAACGAACGTGACTGGTTTATCTTCAGATGGAATCTTGAGTTCTGGTCCGGGCAGCCTCACCTCAAATGTGCAGGTCTCGCTGACGAAATCTGGAATATGGATTATCAGCACATCAAAGATATAGATGCCGGTGACACAACTTATATTGCAAAAACTCCTGCAGGTTTTGCAATGCTAAACGAATACGGTTCATGCCGTTACAATACAGCTGCCGGACTCTGTGCTGCTGTTTACAGAAAAGAAACTGCAAATGACAATGAAGAGTATACCGGATTTACAGACTGGGCAGAAGAACAGATGGAATACATCATGGGTAAAAACCCAATGAACCGTCCATACATAGTTGGTTACTCGGAAACATCAGCGTGCCATCCTCACCACCGTGCTTCACATGGTTCAACTACATTCAGCATGGATGATCCTCTTGATCAGACACATACACTATGGGGTGCTCTTGTCGGCGGACCTGATATCAAGGACTGGCACAGAGATATCACAAAGGATTACGTGTACAATGAAGTTGCCGTTGACTATAACGCAGCAGTTGTAGGCGACCTTGCAGCGCTTTATCATTACTATGGTACAGAAGACATGAAGCCTGACGAAGACTTTCCTCCTAAGGAAGAACCAAAAACTGCATTCTGGATTGAAGCCAATATCACTCAGGAAAATGAAGAAAGATCACAGATAACAGTCCGTGTTCACAATGATACAACACAGCCTCCAAAATACCTGTACACAGAAAGTCTTAAGGCAAGATACTACTTTGATATAACTGAACTCATAGAAGCAGGACAGTCTATAGAAGATGTCAGAACTGAAGTTTACTATGATGAAGTTCAGTCAACAACAGACATGAAGGAATCAGCAACGGTTTCACAGCCTATTCATCTTGAAGGCAACGTCTACTACGTCGAAATAGACTGGACAGGCACACTTTTCCACGGTGCAAGAGCACTTCAGTTTGGTATCCTTGTCGGTCAGGATGAAAACTATGAAAGCAACTGGGATGCAACAAACGACTACAGCCGTCTCGGACTTAAACTTTCTGAAGAATTCGGCGGTACTGACCGCATACCGGTTTACTTTGAAGATGAGCTTGTTTATGGTCGTCCTTATGGTGAAGACTCTGCAGATTCAGAGTTCATTTACGGAGATCTTAATAATGACAAAAAAGTAGATGTTACTGACCTCTCATTCCTCTCACTCTACCTTATCGGCGATATGAAGTTCTCTGATATTCAGAAAAAAGCTGGAGATGTTTCAACAGACGAATCTGTTAATCTTGCAGACCTTGCCCGTTTCAGACAGTACCTTTCCAAAAAACCGGGAGTTACTCTCGGTCCTAAAAAGTGAGAATGCTTTGCTTCGACCTTGACGGAACTCTGTTAAGGTCGGACAAAACCGTAAGCGATTATTCGCTTAGAATTCTGAAAAAAATTTCTGAATGCGGAACTGTACTTGTTCCTGTTACCGGAAGACATCTCGGAGGAATTCCTGATTCAGTATTACAGCAAGGCATAAGCTATGCCATATGTTCAAACGGCGCCGGTCTTTATGACGTAAAGAAAAGAAAACCGATAAGAGAAGAATGTATACCGGAAAAAATAATAACCGAACTTAACAGTGTTTTTCCGGAACTTGATGTTATGGCAGACATTTTCACATTTGAATATGCATACTCGGACGAAAGAAACATGAATGTTCTTAACGATGTGGATGCTTCCGGAGCCGTTAAGGATTATATAAGAAAAAGCCGGATTATTGTTCCTGATGTACAGGAATTCTGTCTCAGAGAAAAACCGTCTGTGCAGAAAATAACAGTCAACTTCAGAAAAATAAACGGCATATATAAAAACCGGGAAAAACTCCGCAGTATTCTTTCGTCCTACAGTTGCCTCGAATTTGTTACAGGCGGAGCAAACAATATAGAAATCACTGTAAAATCAGCTACCAAGGGAAAATGTATAACATATCTCTCAGAGATAACTGGTATCCCCCTTTCCGAAACAGCTGCAATCGGTGATACTGAAAATGATATCAGCATACTTAAAATAGTTGGGATAAATATAGCGATGAAAAATGCAGACCCGGAAGTAAAAAACATCTGCAGATTTATCACCGACTACGACAATGACAATGACGGAGCCGCAAAGTTTTTTGAAAATAATTTCCTGTAACTGCGGCTTAAATTCAAAACACCATGAATTCAGATTTCAATTACCTGAATTCATGGTGTTTTTTACTCAAAGAAAATATTTATATCAGTGTGTTTACTTATACCGTCAATTACCCCTTCATTCGTATAC
>CAMCOJ010000412.1 GCA_945876405.1 uncultured Ruminococcus sp. | reverse complement strand
AACTGAATAATTTTCTTAAGGTGAAAGGGAAATAATTTATGCTTACAGATATCGAAATAGCTCAGGGAGCAAAAATGAAGAAGATTACTGAGATTGCCGAACAAATCGGAATCGGTCAGGATGATCTCGAACAGTACGGGCAGTACAAGGCAAAGGTTTCAGAAGCAGTTTATAAAAAACTTGAAAACAGGCCTGACGGAAAACTTATTCTTGTCACTGCTATAAATCCAACTCCTGCCGGCGAAGGAAAGACAACAGTAAGTGTCGGACTTGCTCAGGCAATGGCAAAGACAGGCAGAAAGGCTATGCTTGCACTCAGAGAGCCTTCACTCGGACCTGTATTCGGAATCAAGGGCGGTGCAGCCGGAGGAGGATATTCACAGGTTGTTCCTATGGAGGATATAAACCTTCATTTTACAGGGGATATGCATGCCATAACAGCAGCAAACAACCTCATCTGTGCTATGCTCGATA
Organism: uncultured Ruminococcus sp.; assembly: GCA_945876405.1. GTDB lineage: Bacteria > Bacillota > Clostridia > Oscillospirales > Ruminococcaceae > HUN007. The sequence goes on along the minus strand of CAMCOJ010000412.1, from coordinate 2,150 downwards.
ATCACATGCAGCAGGGAAATGAACTCAGAATCGACAGCAGAAGAGTTATATTCAAACGCTGCCTCGATATGAATGACAGAGCACTCAGAAATACAATCATTGGTCTTGGCGGAAAAATCAACGGTGTTCCGCGTGAAGACGGTTTCCAGATTACTGTTGCTTCAGAAATTATGGCTATTCTCTGCCTCGCTTCCGACCTTGATGACCTTAAGAAAAGAATTTCAAATATACTTGTAGCATATAACCTTGACGGAGAACCTGTATTTGCAGGACAGCTCGGCGTTCAGGGTGCGGCAACAGCACTTCTTAAAGATGCACTTAAGCCGAATCTTGTACAGACACTTGAGAACAACCCTGTATTTATCCACGGAGGTCCTTTTGCCAATATCGCTCACGGCTGTAATTCAGTAAGAGCTACAAAGCTTGCACTTAAGCTCGGTGACTATTGCATCACAGAAGCAGGATTCGGTTCAGACCTCGGTGCAGAAAAGTTCTTCGATATCAAATGCCGTTTTGCGGGACTTAAGCCTTCATGCGTTGTACTTGTTGCAACTATCAGAGCTCTTAAGTACAACGGCGGTGTTCCTAAGACTGAACTTACAGAGGAAAATGTCGAAGCACTTAAGAAGGGTATCGTAAACCTTAAGACACATATAGAAAATATGAAGAAGTTCGGACTCCCTGTTGTCGTTGCGATAAACAGATTCCATACAGACAGTGACGCAGAGATTGCAGTTATCCGTGAAACATGTGAGGAACTTTCCGTTGAAGTATCACTTACAGAGATATTCGCTAAGGGCGGAGAAGGCGGAAAGGATCTTGCTGACAAGGTGTGCAGCACTATAGAAAGGGCTGAAAGGAACGGAGAAATCAGCTTTGCACCGATTTATGACGAGAAGCTTCCTGTTAAGGAAAAGCTGGGAATAATCGCAAGGGAAATATACAGAGCGGATGGTGTCGTATTTACCGCTCAGGCTGAAAAGTCACTTAAGGAGATTGAAACACTCGGATTCTCCGGACTTCCTGTATGTGTTGCCAAGACACAGTATTCCCTTTCAGACAACCCTGCTCTTCTCGGCAAACCTGAAAACTTCAGTATTACAGTAAGAGACCTTAAGGTTTCTGCTGGTGCCGGATTTATCGTTGCCTATACCGGAGACATCATGACTATGCCGGGTCTTCCGAAACAGCCGGCAGCTCTCAGGATTGACTGCGACAATGACGGAAATATCACGGGACTGTTCTGATATGATTAAGTATAAAACAGAGTCTCCGGAGGAGACTATAGAACTTGCCTCAAAGATAGGTGCTGTTCTCCGCAGGGGGGATGTTATTGCATACAGAGGCGGACTTGGCGCAGGCAAGACAACATTTACACGAGGACTTGCCATAGGTGCCGGACTTGAGGATGAGGTCACATCACCAACATTTGCCCTTATAAACGAATATCACGGTAATCTTGACATCTATCATTTTGATATGTACCGTATAGAAGGTACCGATGATCTTGAAACCACAGGATTTTTTGATTATCCTATGGATGAAAGTGTTTTTGTCATAGAATGGTCGGAAAATATTTCAGAAATTCTTCCTGAAAATACAATATACATTGAGATAAAGCGCACAGGTGATGAATCCAGAGAAATAATTATAGAAGGAGATGAGCGGTTTGCAGATATTAGGAATTGATACCTCAGGCAAAAATGCCTCTGTTGCGGTATGGAACGACGGAAACATCAGAGCTCAGTACTTTGTGCAGACCAAAATGACGCATTCACAGGTTATACTTCCGTTGTGTCAGAAAATGCTCGGCGACCTTGAGATAAGCGTTAAGGATATAGACAAATTTGCTGTGGCTGCAGGGCCTGGTTCGTATACAGGACTCCGAATCGGAATATCGGCTGTTAAGGCACTTTCGTTCGGACTTGGAAAGAAGTGTAACGGAATTTCCACGCTTGAAGCGATTGCATATAATTTTGCAGGTGCAGCAGAATGTTTTGTCTGTGCGATGATAAAGGCAAGGCTTGATATAGTTTACTGTGCAGTTTTCAGAATAAAGGGCGACAGTGTTTCATATTGTATGAATGACACAATGATGACAACGAAAGCTGTCTCTTATACACATCTCCGAGCCCACGAGACAGGCAGAA
>CAMCOJ010000411.1 GCA_945876405.1 uncultured Ruminococcus sp. | reverse complement strand
TTTATTTTTATACTTCCGCTGTTTAATTTTTCAAATCCCGCAAGTGAATTGAGAAGGGTGCTTTTTCCGCATCCGGAAGGTCCGAGGAGACAGATAAATTCGCCTTTTTCAATATCCAGTGAAACATTGTCGAGAACTGTAGTCTCTGTCCCGTTCTGAGTATATTTCATGCAGGCATTTTTTACTTCTATGTATGACATCAGCTCTGACCTCCCCATGATTTCATTATTTTATTTTCAGCGAACTTAAGAAGTCCGTCAAGTATAATTCCGATAACACCTATTACAACTATCGTAGCAAGAAGTATATCAGCGCGTATATTGTTTCTTGCATCGATTATCTGATAACCAAGTCCGGACTGTGCTCCGACCATTTCTCCGGCAACGAGAAAAATCCATGAGGTTCCGATTGCAAGATGTATTCCGTTTGCGATCTGAGGAAAGGCAGCCGGAAGAATTACCTTCCAGGTAAGCTGGGGCTGTTTGATTCCAAAGTTCTTTGCAACTTTAAAGTAGATTGGATCAATGCTTCCCACAGCTGAAACTGTTGACAGAAGCACCGGGAAAAAAGCTGCTATGAAGATGATAATTATCGCCGGAATATCTCCGATACCAAAGAGAAGAACTATAAACGGCATCCAGGCAGTAGGGGATATCGGTCTGAGAAGCTGTACGGCAGGATTTATGTATTTAAACACAGAAGGAAGTCTTCCAAGAATAAGTCCGAGAATCACTGCAGTAATTACTGACGTTACATAACCTGTAAAAAATCTGTACATGCTTGTTCCGATGTTTTCTATGAGTGAGCCGTCCTGTATCATTTCGATAAGTGCAAGCAGACTCTGGTATGGTGAAGGGAAGAGCGCATCACTGTAATCGCTGAGCAGATATGCGATTTCCCATATTCCTATTAATATTGCTGTTGAAACAACTGCATTTTTTACTGATAATAATTTTTTCATCGTATCACCATTTTCAGAAATCATTTTTTACAAATTCACTGTAAGCAGGAGGATTGTCAGATAATCCGTATTTTTTTACCTTATCTGTGAGAGCGTTGTAAGTATCCTCTGTGATCTCAAGATTGTCAAATGAAATCCACTGCAGGGAAGTTTCAAGTACTTCATCATTCTGTTTAAAGTATTTTTTTGCAGTTGCCTTTGCTGTTTCCTTATCAAGATTGTTTCCTGCAGCCTTATAGCTTTCAGTGAATGACTTTGCATCTTCTGTACGGTTTTCAATAAATGAATCCGTCAGAACAAGTCCGCAGCATATTGAATCGTCCCAGAGTTCTTCAGATGAATAAAGAACTTTTCCGGCACCTGTTGAAACACCCATAGCACCAAAAGGTTCTGCAACACAGTATCCGTCAATCTGACCGCTCGCAAGTGCTGAAGGCATTTCGGTAGGTGCAAGTTCCGTGACGTTTATGTCATCAACTGTAAGCCCGCCTTTTGCAAGTGTTTCATTTAACAGAATATTGTGAGATGACTGACGGTGCGGAATAGCAAATGTCTTTCCTTTCAGGTCTTCAGCACTGTTTATGTCATTTGAAACAATAACCACATTTCCGTCGTGGTGTCCAAGTGCGACTGCTTTTATTCCTACACCTTCCTGTTTTGATTTCATTGCCAGTTCAATCAGAACTGAGGCTCCGTCAACTTTATTCGAATTAAGTGCGTCCAGCAGCTCAGGCCAGGAACCGAATTTTACAAGTTCAACTTTGATTCCGTTCTGTTTTTCAAGTTCTTCAGCTTCTTCAAGAACGGCGAGTGAATGAGTAATAGGCAGATATGCTATCTTAACTGAGTCTTTTTCTGATTTTTCTTTTCCGCATCTGGTGAGTACTGCAGCAGACAATACACCGGCTGTGATTAGTGATAATATTTTTCTGTTCATCTTAACTTCATCCTTTTCAATATTTGATTCATCAATATTTACTATTCCTATATTTCATACCAGAAAGGTAGGATATGTACGCTTAAATAAAACACTATGGTATTTACCAGTAGTGTCCTTTTTAATATGATGTTTTTTCCGTGTATTAATTATACATCAGAAAAAGCTGTTTGTCTAATATCATATATGAATAGTAGGTTATAGCTTTAAACTATAACAAAAAAAGAGGAAATGTTATTACAAAAAAGTATACTGAAAAAGGTTGCGTATTCAAATTTATTGTGATAGAATAAAGAATATGAAGCAGGGATAAATCTGAGAGAGGAGCAAGTTTACTTATGACACAGGTTAGAAAGCCGTATTCACTGGGAGAAGAAATATTTAACTCAGTTTCACACGGAATAGGAGGACTGCTTTCCATTGCGGGATCAGTCGTTTTAATCGTATTCTGTGCACTTTATGCCGATGCGTGGGCAGTTGTCAGTGCAAGTATTTACGGAGCATCACTGATAATTCTGTATACAATGTCAACGCTTTATCATGCAATTACAAATAACAAAGCGAAAAATTTTTTCCGTATCATGGATCATGATACGATATTTTTTCTGATAGCAGGTACATATACGCCATTTACACTTGTTACTCTGAGAGGTCCGGTCGGATGGGTGCTTTTTGGGATAGTCTGGGGATCAGCCATAATCGGGATCGTTCTGAATTCCATTGATCTTGAACGTTTCCGGAAAC
>CAMCOJ010000410.1 GCA_945876405.1 uncultured Ruminococcus sp. | reverse complement strand
ATATTAATACTGACGGTTCAAAAGGTGCGTACATGATGTATTTCTGCGCCTCATCCACATATATCCGTTCAGTAATATGCTTCGCAACTTCCAAAAATGCAGAAGGTCCGTACACATTCGGAGACACACTTATCTATTCAGGATTCACTGAAAACGACAGCTTTGCAACCAGCCAGACAAAAAATGTAAACAGAAAATACACTTCAACAAATATTGATGAACTCATTGCTGACGGACAGGTTACATTCAACACCGCCTGGTTTAACAATTCAAACTTCAACAATCAGCTCTTCCCTAATGCAATTGACCCTACTATTTACTATGATACAAACGGTAAAATGTACATGTGCTACGGCTCATGGTCGGGAGGAATCTTTACACTTGAGATAGACCCTGCAACCGGCAGATGCATTCATCCAAAAACGGGACAGACAGCTGACGGCCGAATGGTTGACAGCTACTTTGGCACAAAGATTTCCGGCGGATACGGAAAATCAGGTGAAGGTCCGTTTATCGAATACAACCCGGATACAGGATATTACTATCTCTGGGTTACATACGGCGGACTTGTCGCAACCGGCGGATACAACATGAGAGTGTTCCGTTCTGAAAGCCCTCTGGGTCCTTTTACAGATGCAGCCGGCAGAAATGCCGTTCTGGAATCATCAACAGCCCTTGACACAATCGGTCTGAAAGTAATGGGCAACTACAAATTCAGCACACTTGATACCGCCTACATGGCACCCGGTCATAATTCCGTTCTGAGAGATGACGACGGAAAGTGGTATCTTTTCAATCACACCAGATTTAACGGAGGTACTGAATATCATGAAGTAAGAGTTCACTCAATGCAGTTTAATGCAGAGGGCTGGCCTGTAGTTGCACCAAATGAATACAGCGGTGACGAAATCGACCAGCTCGGATACAATCCTTCAGATATTGCCGGGACATATGAATTTATCAACCACGGAAATGACACAAGCTCAAAAATATATGAATCATCTCTTATCACCCTGACTCCTGACGGAAAAATAACCGGCAGTGCAACGGGAACATGGTATCAGGATGCAGATTCAGCAGATGCTGTTATTTCCATCGACGGACAGAGATACTCAGGTAAATTTCTTGCAGCAAAGGATGAAAAAGGGACAAAAGTAATGTCCTTTACAGCTGTCGGAAACAATAACCAGACTGTCTGGGGAAATCAGACCTCACCATTTACCGGCAGTCCAGGAACTGAAATATCCGCTGTACCCCTCAACGCAGATATGATTTACACTTTTAAAAATAAATACAGTGACTTTGTCATGGATATCGAAAACGGTGTAATGGAAAATTCGTCAAATATTCAGCAGTGGGAATTAAATGGATTTGACTGCCAGAAATGGACGTTAAGAGCCTCTGAAAAATACGAAGGCTATTACTCAATCCACTCATACAGCGATGAAAAATTTGCACTAAGGTCCGACGGTAAGGAAAACGGCGGCAATATAGATATAGCTGAATTCGATGAAAACAATACATCAATGCTTTTCAGATTCATACTCAATCCTGATAATACATACTCCATAGCTACTTTTTCATCAGGCAGTACAAAGATAATCGAAGTGGAATCAGCAAGCAAAGAATACGGTGCCAATATTCAGCAGTGGGAAATAAACGGCAGTGACTGTCAGAAGTGGGTTCTCTCATCTGAGAAAAAACCTGTAAGCTATACTACAGGCGATCTTAATGATGACGGACTTATCAACATCGCTGACCTCGTTCTGTTGAAAAATGTTCTGCTCGAATCATCTTCTGACGAAAAAATTATTCTTGCTTCTGATATAAACGAAGACGGTGTTGTTACAATCGCAGACTTTATCAGTATGATTAACAAATTTATCGGAAAGAAATAGATATGTATGAACATACTGGTTATCAACGGAAATTCAAAAAACACATCAACCACAAAAGCTATTATTGATGAACTTAAATCCGTTTTTGAACGCGATGGAATATCCATAGTCTCTGAAAATATCGGAGGAAACAATATTCGTGGCTGCATATCCTGCGATCACTGCAGAAACGTGGGAAAATGCGTTTTCGGTGATGCTGTAAATGAAATAGCACCAAAGCTTGAAGAAGCAGACGGAATTGTAGTAATTTCTTCAACATACTACACTTCTTCAAATCCAACTGTTCTTGCATTTATTGACCGTATTCTTTTCAGTACTAATTTTGAAAAGAAAATGAAAGTCGGTGCCAGTATAGCAGTTTCAAAATACGGCAGCTGCAGTCCTTCCGTAGAGGAAGTAAACAAATATTTCACATCCTATGGAATGCCTGTCATTTCATCAACGTTCGGACGTACTATACACGATTCAACCGAACCGGATGAAACTTCACTGCAAAGTGTAAGGTCACTCGCCGAAAATATGAGTTTCCTCCTGAGGTGTATTGAACTCGGGAAACTTAGTTATGGATTTGATGTCTCCCCTTACGAAAGAACACAGAGATAAAAAATACACAGCGTTCCGGTCTTAATGACCGGAACGCTTTTTTACATGCAAAAAAGCGTTCCCGAAACAATCAGGAACGCTTTAAATATATCGTGCCGGCACCTATCTATTTTCCCGGGCCGTCGCCAGCCAAGTATTTTCGACGTGA
>CAMCOJ010000409.1 GCA_945876405.1 uncultured Ruminococcus sp. | reverse complement strand
GTATAAACAAAAAATCAAATAAATTACAAGATGTAACAGAATGATATACTGTTACTTCCAAAATTCCTCTAAAAGCTACAGATTATTGAACTACTTTTTTGTATCTGCAGAATAAAGCTTTAAGGCATTATTAAAATCAAAGTTTTCAAACACTTCTGCAAAATCCTCTACAGATGCATTCATGACTTTTTCATAATCCAAAATGTATTTATCAGGAACAGCTTCAGCTGAATCAAGTCCGGCTTTTATTGCAAGGCTTGTACCATTATTTGTCTGAAGCTTTGAAAGATATTTTTTTATCCAGTTAGCCTTTATTCTTTTTACAGCATCTTCGTCAAGATTTTCCTTGTATTCAAAAAAAGCTTTACTGAATATATCTTCTACAGTTGTGCTGTTTTTTACATTCAATATTGTAATCTGGGCAAAAGGAATATTTGAGTCACAGGCCTGATTCATTACAATCATATTCTGCTTCTGCACAACGTTATCGCATTTTTCCTGAAGTATTCCACAGAAGTCATTCATCAATGCATTGAAAAGTGGTTCTTTATCATTACCACTTTCATTTTTGATCCAGAATTGTGCAGGATCCAAAAACTCTGTTGTAGGAATCAAAACCTGAGGTCGTGGTCCTGCCTTCTCTTTTGAAACATCAGTCAAAAAAAGATGAACAAGCTTTACTTTGCGATTCTTACGATTTACGGCATTAAGCTCTACTTGAGGCTTTGATGTAATTCCTTCTTGAGGAATAATACCAAAAGTGTTATCAAAAAGTTCTGTTATTTCTTCAAAGGAAGCTGCAGCTTCTTCAACATTCCCTGAAACAATAATTTTATATCTGTCTGCATTAAAAAGCTTTATACTTGCTTCAAGAATTTCTGTGAAATTTAGTTTTTTCAAAATATCCTGCTTTGTCTGATAGACAGTCTGATATTCTTTATTCTTGAACAATATAGAAACTGCACTTGACGTTAACTGAAATACTGGTGAAGAAGTTTTTACAATCTGAGATGATTTTCTCTGAAGCACAACAGGATCCACCATCGCTGGTGTAAAATCAGAAAATATCAAAGCTTCAGAAAAAGCATGGATTACTTCTTTAAAATCTGAACTTAAGCATTCAACATAAATTGCAGAACTTGTAAAATCAGTCTGACTCATTACATCAGGAAAGTTTTTGATAGTTCCTTCCATATATTTCTGATACAAAAAGCCTTTTATTTTTACAGCAACGGTATCAACAATTACACTTTCAAGGCCATAGAGATTTTTTTCATCAGTTATTTCTCCGCCTTCAATCATCAGACACAACGAAACAGTATTTGTAGAACTTCTCTCTTTTACGAATACAGGAATATGATTTTTAAGTTCATATCTTGAAATTGAGTTTTTGTTATTCTCAAAAAACAAATCTTCAGCTTTTTCTTCTGATGTCTGTGAATTATCCTGCCTGTCAGAACCTTTTTCCATTGAGTCTTTAATTGCAGCATAAAGCTTCTGTGTATACCAGGAACCGTTCTTTACAGTAATGATTTCAAAACCATTCTTTTGAAATTCCTTTTCATACTTTTTAAATACTGATGAATTTACAAGTACGAAAACAAATGGTTTTTCCTGCTGAACTTTTCTTTTAATACTATCAAGTGATGTTGAACGGATCCGTTCAGGTCTACTGAAAAAGTTTTCAATAAAGTTAACAGAATCGTAATCACTTTCACGATTATAATCTTTAATTGCCCAAAACTGAGATAGCAAATCCATAGTTTTTGATGAATCGCTAAGCATTAAATCAAAGGAATTACAAAGAAGCTCACCGGCTTGTTCAAATTCCTCATCACTGATTCCACTGATAGAATTTTCAAGAATATCAGTAAAACTCAAGGCATTTTTACAAGGTGATGCTTTAGGATTTTCAAGCAGCGCCTGAATGATAAGTCTTGAACTGTTATTTTTATGTGTTCCTGCAGCATTGATGTATTGAGGATGTCTTATTCCAAGGCTGCTTTCAGAAAGAGCCATTGTTTTAAAAAGCGATCCGTTATTATCAAGAACCTGAGCTGTATAATCACATTCTTCCATCTCAAGACTTTTGTATTGAATTACAATTTGAGTCATATCTGGAGAAAATTCCGGATCTGTTAAAACAAATAGTTTTTGTTTTTCATTTCTGTCAGTCTGAACTTTTGAATAAATGTCTGATTTACCTGCTCGAGATGACACGTGTTTTTTACCGAATGTATTTTCAGAAAGCTTTAATGCTGCATCTTTTGTTATTGAACCGGAAATGAATAAAGCACAGTTTTTTGGCTTGTAATAATTTTCTGCAATATCGTAAAGCAAAAGACGACATGAGCTGGTTTTTGTCTTAGAAAAAATTGTAGGATAAATTCCTGAATCATGCTTCCATGGACTTTCTGAAAAAACTCTGGAATCAATGCTGGAATTAATAAAACCTTCTACACTAAAAGCATTTTCCGTAACCTGTTTTTTTGCTTTTTCAAGTTCACGATTTATATCATCATCTAAAAAGATCGGATCAAAAGCACATACTGCAAGTGCTTTTAATGTATCTTTAACTTCTGATGGGGTTACATAAATTGTATATCGTGAAGAATCTGCATTACATTCACTTTCTAAGCCAGAAAGGATT
>CAMCOJ010000408.1 GCA_945876405.1 uncultured Ruminococcus sp. | reverse complement strand
ATACCACACTGAGCACCAGTGCTGACAGAGCTGCCCCAAGCGAATAGTAAAGCCCCTCGAAAACAAGCATAGTTTTAAGCTGTTTTCCTGTCATTCCCACCGACTGAAGCACTGCGAATTCATGCCGCCTTGCCAGAATTCCCGTCAGCACAGCGTTGAGAAAATTCAGAACTCCCACAAGCCAGGTGATAAAACTGAGTGCACTGCCCATTATTACGAACATATTACGGAAGGATTCAAATTCTGATTCGTATGTTGCCTTGCTCTCATAATCAAGAAACGGCATTGTCTTTTCTGTAAGTTCTGATATAAATGCTTCGGTCTGTTTTTCATTATTTTCAGGTGCATCGAAAGCGTAGTACATTATACTTTTCGTTTCTGTTTCTTTAAATAAGCTTTCTGTGCCGAGGACGAACTGATCTGAACTATAAAAACGGTAGCTGAGGTTCCGGGGAACTTCGACCAGTGCGGCTACTTCATATTCAGCATCACTGTATTTTTTTGAACGGTACCACCAGGACGCAGAGTCAGGAATATCCTCTGCTGACTGATATATTTCACCTGTTTCTGTGTTGTAATATTCAAGTTCCTCCACATAACGCAGTTTTACTTTGTCACCGGTTTTTGCCCAGTTGCTGTCCTGCATAATATTTCCGTAATCGTCGCTTTGATACACTGCAGCAATGTAATTACCCTCGCCAAGCTTTGAAATATCTCCTTCAATAACATTCAGCTTATCAAGGCAGAACTGTTCCATTCCGTAAAGCATAACATCGTTCTGCAAAAGTCCGTCTTTCCTTTCAGCTCGTTCGACCATTCTGTCAACGGCTTCTTCGTCGCTCCATTTACTTTTCTGTTTCCTGTACTGTTCCTCTGACACGTATTCGAAAACTGCACTTGTTGTGCGGTAAGTACAACCGCCGTTTTCTGTGCCGCAGTTTGATTTAATATACTGCACGGCTTCTTCGGATATCACTTCATTTGATGAATTTGACTGGAAATATGATGCATCTGCTATGATATAATCCACAAGGGCTTTGTCTGCAAGATATTTATCCAGATCAAATCCGTTTGTGAATGTAAATGTAACGCAGAGGAGCACCACGGACAAAGACATGGATGCTATCGTTACTGCAGTCCTGCTCCGGTTTCGTCCAAGATTGGCAAATGCCATTACAGATAAAGATGCCTTGCCACGGGTTTTGCGTAAAGTCTGTTTTCTTCCGTTACCTTCAGTATAACGAATTGCTTCAACGGGGGAAACCACAGCGGCACTCTTTGCAGGCTTCAGGCAGGAGATCAGCACCGTTACAAGCGAGAAAAATGCAGCTCCGGTGAAAATTACAGGACTTGTCGATACTGTATTTACAATACCGTTAAATCTTGCAATAACTATGGGGGTAAGCACTGAGCCGCATAAAAATCCGAGTACGAGACCGGCTGGTATTCCCACTGCAGAGAGTGTCATAGCCTCAATATATACCATTCGTTTTATCTGCCTTCCCGTTGTGCCGATGGTTTTAAGCAGCCCGTAGCGGCGGATATCATTTGAAACGGATATGTTGAACACATTAAAAATGATAAGATATCCCGTGAAAATGATAAGTACAAGAGCGGCGACTATTGCAAGGGCTGTTTCAGCGTCAAAACTGTCAGAAAGCTGTGCGGAAACATAGCCCCAGTTTACGCCGGTGGATATATAGTTTTCACCTTTCTTTTCGTTCTGATATCCGTGTCGTTCAAGTATATCAGTCAGATCATCTTCTATATGTGCCTTGCTTTTCAGCATAACGTCAAGATTGTAAGTTCCCGTCATGCCGTCGTTTCCCTTTGTATCAAGTTTTTCGAATATTTCTTCGGCACGGCTTTCGGGGATAAGAATATGACTTGCGAAAACAGCATCATCATGCTCCCACCAGCCGCAAAGAGTAAAGGTTTCTGTCGTTTCCCGACCATCCACATTGAATGAAAGGGTAAACTCAGCACCTTTTTTCGGTTCAATTCCCAGCAGAGCCAGTACCCTTGTGTCCGTTGCAGCTTCCATAGTGTTTTCCTCAGGCAGTCTTCCTTCTTCGGGAGTACAGTACATCCACTTTGCAGCATTTTCATCACAATAGCTTACTTCTGCATGAGCCTTGGTAAACGGTTCATCTTCAGGCATACCAACAAAGCGGCGAAGTGAATACTCACTTATCAGCTTGTCGTCCTTCAGTTCATTAAACTGTTCCTCAGTCAGATACTTGAAGCCACCATGTGAATATCCGCCTGCCTGACGGAAATTTGACTGCTCAAAGCCGTACATAATTGACATTATTATAGTGAACAGTGCCGTAAACATTACTGTTGTAAGAGATATGGAAATCACAGCAATGATATTTCTTGATTTTGCCGCCTTCAGGCTGCAGAAGCTGAGATGGCGTATGCATTTTCTGTTGGAAACGTTCATATCATTCACCGTTTCCTCTCACAATCTTACCGTCTTCGATACGTATAATTCTGTCTGCAAGCTGAGCAATCTCCTCGTTGTGGGTTATCATCACAATTGTCTGGGAGAATTTACGGCTCGTTATCTTCAGAAGTCCCAGAACGTCCTGTGAGGTCTTGCTGTCAAGGTTTCCCGTGGGTTCATCTCCAAGTATTATTGCAGGTTTTGAAGC
>CAMCOJ010000407.1 GCA_945876405.1 uncultured Ruminococcus sp. | reverse complement strand
CAGCAAAGTTGCTCTCAGAAGGTATTTCTGAAGAAGATGCAGTAGAAAAAATAGTATCAGAAAACCTTTTTCAGTATCCTACTGAAAGAGAAATAAAGAAAATGGCTCAGGTATGCATTACAAGATTAAAAGCAATGAATGATGATACGCTTATCTCAGCCGTTGCGAATGAATCAGCTGGTGTAGCAAAGCAGATCTGTCTTTATGCAATGATGAAGTATAACAGACTCGTATGGGATTTTATGATTACTGTTGTTGGAGACAAATATAGTCAGAAAAATCTTTCGTTCAGCAAATTTGATGTAAATGTCTTTTTTACCAGACTTCAGGAGCAGGATGATAATGTTGCAAGCTGGAAAGAAAGTACGATAAATAAAATCAAACAGGTACTTGTAAAGGTTCTGGTGGAAAATGATTATCTTGATAATAACAGATCGGATCATCTGAATCCGGTATTGATAAGCACGCTGCTTGAAAATTCTATAAAGAGCAATAACGATGATAAAGCGCTCGCAGCGTTTAATTGTTTCATGTAAGGGAGTATGTGGGATGAATAATGACTTAAACGAAAGACTTGATAAGCTCAGACAGATAATTCAGGAACCGGATTTTCTTGAAGGACGAGGCCTGAGTAATGAGGTAAATATTCGTATGTTTTGCTATGATGCTGCAGATGAAATGGCTGTACAGCATTTTACAAGCCAGATAGTTACTGATCAGAATCTGAAGTGTAATGTAGTAGAATATAATTTATATAAAATCTTTCTGGAAATTTGCAGTGACCTTGATATCCTTGACAGTATTCCGGAAATGGAACAGGAAGAGGGCAGCGAGTTTACTCTGGAACAAATTCATTCAGCTATTGGGGAAAATGAATTTATTTCAAAGATGCAGGAGTATGGCGAAAGGAAACCGGGAGATATTGTACTTCTGACAGGAATCGGAGATGTGTTTCCGTTTATGAGAGTTCATAAAATGCTGGAAGCAGTTCAGCCGCATTATACTGACGTTCCGATATTGGTTATGTATCCGGGCAAATTTGACGGAAGTTATGTAAGACTTTTCAATAAGCTGACACCAAATCAGTATTACAGAGCATTTAATGTATTATAAGGGGTAAGTAGTTATGACAATAAAAGATATATTTCATTATGATATAAACAGAAAAATTGATGGTGTAGTAAAGGTTGATCAGATTCAGGAACTTGCAATAGGACAGGAAGTTCGTGAGTATGTAATTACAAAAGAACTGAAAAAGCATTTTATTACTTTCTTTAATCATTATAATGAAGCATTCAGTAATCCTACAGCAGATATGGGTGTATGGATTTCAGGATTTTTTGGAAGCGGTAAATCTCACTTTCTGAAGATGCTTTCCTATATACTTGAAAACAAGGTTGTTGACGGACAGAAAACAGTTGAATATTTTCGCGAGAAATTTGAAGATGATCCGGCAACTTTTATGCTGATAGATAATGCAACAAGAAACGAAACTGAGACTATTCTTTTTAATATTGATATCGAAAGCTCTATTAAGAAAGATAAGACTGCCGTTCTTCGTGTATTTGCAAAAATGTTCTATAATCACCTTGGCTTTTTTGGAGATAACCTGAAAGTTGCATTACTGGAACAATATATAGAACGAGAAGGTAAGACCGAAGAGTTCAGAAAAGCCTTTGAAGCTAAAAAGGGAAAACCATGGGTTGAACAGCGTAAAGCCTTTGCATTTAACGGACAGGCTGTTGTTCCGGCTTTGATGGAAACGCTTGGACTTAGCGAAGAAGATGCGCAGGCATGGTTCAGAGACAAGAATGCAGTTGATTTCAGTATTGCTCAGCTTGTTGAAGATATTAAGGAGTATATCAGCAGCAAGCCAAAGAATTTCAGACTTCTGTTTATGATTGATGAAGTAGGTCAGTATGTCGGAACGGACACAGATATGCTTCTTAATCTTCAGTCAATAGTTGAAAAGCTCGGAAGTGAATGTCAGGGCAAGGTATGGGTTGTTTGTACCGGACAGGAGGCACTTGATAAAATTATTAAGCTCCGTACTGATGAGTTTTCACGTATTCAGGCGAGATTTAAGACTATGCTTTCACTTTCGTCATCTTCTGTAGATGAAGTAATACAGAAGAGAATTCTCATAAAGAAATCTGAAGTTATTCCTGAACTTGAAGCTCTGTATGATAAGAAATCAGCTGAGATAAGAAGCCTGTTCAGTTTTAAATATGATGAAAATCAGGCTATGATGGATATCAAGGGTTATACAGGAACTAATGATTTTGTAAAGAACTATCCGTTTGTACCATATCAGTTTATCCTTATGCAGAAGGTATATACTGAAATCAGAAGACATGGAAATGCCGGAAAAAATCTTTCAAACGGTGAACGTTCTATGATTTCCGGTTTTCAGGAGACCGTACAGAAAATCCAGAACGATGATGAATTTTCACTTATACCTTTTTATCGTTTTTATGATACTCTTCATTCATCCCTTGATTCGTCAATCAGACTTGTTGTAGAGAGATGTCAGAAAGCTGCTGATGCAGGTGACGGCATAGAACAGTATGACGTAAAAGTTCTTACTAATGTATATATAAAAATATATATAAAAAGAGGAGAATAAACAAAAAGACAAAATATTCATAAAAATTTCTCAAAAAATA
>CAMCOJ010000406.1 GCA_945876405.1 uncultured Ruminococcus sp. | reverse complement strand
TACACAAGGAGTATCGTCGGCAGCGTCAGATGTGTATAAGAGACAGGTAGCACAGAGCAGGCAGAAAAAATATATGAAGGTATAAAGATACCTGCAAGAGCTACATCGGGTTCAGCAGGTTACGACTTCTGTACACCTGTGGGTTTTTCACTCGCTCCGGGTGAGACAATAAAAATACCTACAGGTATAAGAGTTAAGATTGAAGAAGGCTGGATGCTCGGACTCTATCCGAGAAGCGGACTTGGTTTTAAATACCGCATGCAGCTTAACAATACAGTAGGCATTATTGACAGTGACTACTACTATTCGGATAACGAAGGTCATATCATGGTCAAGTTTACAAATGCTTCAAATACCGGACTTACTATTAACCTTAATGCCGGTGATGCTTTCTCACAGGGAATTTTCACAGAGTACGGAATTACCTTTGATGATGATGCGACTGGCGTCAGAAACGGCGGATTCGGAAGTACGGGCAGATAAAATACTTTATAAAACAAAAAAATGTTCAGCAGCTCAGGTTTAAGAGCTGCTGAACATTTTTGTTATTATAAATCAGCTGAATCATCAGATTCGGCATTTTTTTCTGTTTCAGTTTCTTCGGTTTCGGAAGAATCCGATTCGGAAGGTGTATCAAGTTCACCGTTGATAAGTTTAACGAAGTCATCTCCGTCAATCTTTTCATATTCTATGAGATACTGAGCAAGCTTGTGGAGCTGGTCCATATGCTCTGTAAGAAGTGCTTCACACTGCTTATGTGCATTTGTAATAATCTCACGTACTTCAGCATCAATCTGTGAAGCGATTTCTTCACTGTAGTTTCTTGTATGACCATAATCCTTGCCAAGAAATACTTCATTGTTTTCGTCACCATATACGATAGTTCCGAGCTTTTCAGAAAAACCATATTTTGTAACCATATTTCTTGCTACCTTTGTGGCACGTTCAAGGTCGTTTGAAGCACCTGTGCAGATGTCATCAAGGAAAAGTTCTTCTGCAACACGTCCGCCGAGGAGCATAACGATTGATTCGCGCATCTTTGTTCTGGACATGTGTGAATCGTCTGTAGTAGGTCTTGTAACCGTAAGACCTGCCGCCATACCACGCTGGATAACAGTAACCTGGTGAACCTTTTCCTGCGTTTCAAGGTGGTATGCTGCAATAGCATGACCGGCTTCGTGATATGCTGTGATTTTTTTATCTCTTTCAGTAACGATGTGTGATTTCTTTTCAGGACCGGCGATTACCTTAAGTGTAGCTTCTTCAATATCTGATTCGATGATAGCCTTTCTTCCTGCACGTGCTGCAAGAAGGGCAGATTCATTGAGAAGGTTTTCAAGATCAGCACCTGTGAATCCCTGTGTTGTCTTTGCTATAACCTTAAGGTCAACGTCAGGACCAAGCGGCTTGTTCTTTGCGTGTACTTTGAGGATATCTTCACGTCCCTTTACATCAGGGTAGTTTACAAGAATCTGTCTGTCAAAACGGCCTGGCCTGAGAAGTGCCGGGTCAAGAATATCACGTCTGTTTGTTGCGGCCATTACGATAACGTTGTCGTTGCCTGTAAAGCCGTCCATCTCAACGAGGAGCTGGTTAAGTGTCTGTTCTCTTTCGTCATGTCCGCCGCCGAGACCTGCACCTCTGTGACGTCCTACGGCGTCTATTTCGTCGATGAAGATTATAGCCGGGCTGTTTTTCTTTGCCTGTTCAAAAAGATCTCTTACTCGTGAAGCACCAACACCGACGAACATCTCAACGAAGTCGGAACCTGAGATGGAGAAGAACGGACAGCCTGCTTCGCCTGCAACTGCCTTTGCGAGGAGGGTTTTACCTGTACCAGGAGGTCCGAGAAGGAGAACGCCCTTCGGAACACGGGCACCGATCTCATCATATTTTTTCGGATTTTTAAGGAAGTCAACGATTTCCTTGAGTTCTTCCTTTTCTTCATCCGCACCGGCAACATCGTCAAATGTTGTTTTCTTTCCGTTTGCCGGTCGTACATTTGCCTTGCCGAAATTGTTGTACTTTCCGCCGCCTCCGGCCTGCCGGATCATAAAGAAGAACAGTGCAATACCCATGACAAGAAGAAGGATAGTCGGTATAATAGTGATTATCCATGAATTGTCCGTTCCTCTGATATAATTTACTTTAAGTGGCTCATCAGGATATTTTTCATTGTATTCCTCACGGTAATCTTTGATTTCAGAGTCAGTATCCTGAAGGAAAAGACCAACGTTAGGAACTGTATATGAAATTTTTTCATCAGAATCACGCAGAGCCATTACCAACTCACCGCTTTTAAGATTAAGACTGTATTCAGATACTTCGTAGTTGTCAAAGTATTCTATTATCTCTGAATATTTTTTTGTTGAGCTGTTTTGTTCAAGATTCGGAATAAGTACTCCAAGAACAAGAATGATTACTGCAGCTATGGAAATATAGGTCAGAAGACCTTTGTTCTTTTTAGGTGTCAATGACATTCACTCCATTCTTTCGTCTTTATTATTTTGACTTTTCAGTTACTGTACGAATGCACTCCGCACAAAACACCAATAAGATTATTTTAACGTGAAAATGCTGTAAAGTCAAGTATTGATTAAATATAATAGTATATTTTCATTGTTTAATCACAATCTATAAAAATTTCCACTATATTTATGGTGGTTTCATCTA
>CAMCOJ010000405.1 GCA_945876405.1 uncultured Ruminococcus sp. | reverse complement strand
AGATTTCTGCCTGTCTCGTGGGCTCGGAGATGTGTATAAGAGACAGCTTATATTATAGCATATAGTTAACTATATGTCAATACAATTGGTGAATCTTTTGTGTCGGCAGATTTCACGAATATTTTAATAGAGATTTGTTTATATTCCATATAGTAAACTATATGGAATAAATGCTATAATAAGATAGAAATAATATTTTTGGAGGTTTCAATATGGGTAAAAGAGGACAGTATTCAGAAGAGCAAAAGATAGCAACAATGAAATACCTTGCTGATAACTTTGAAAAGATTCATATAAACGTTAGGAAGGGAAAGAAAGAAAAAATCAAGCAGCTTGCTGCAAGCAAGGGACTAAGCACATCAGCATACATTATAGAATTGATAGAACGTGATGCTGAATTGTCTGGTTTTGATATATCAATTCCTCCTACACCATCACAACAGCCGAAAGAGAAACCAATGTCAGAGGAAAACAAGTAATAACAGAAAATGTGTTTTTCTTTTTCTCCCACACAAATAAATAGCCATTATTCAAGCTCGCCGGATTTAATTCTGTCGGGCATTTCTTTTTGCAGTTCCATATATGTATCTAACTGATTAAGCAGCTTTTCCATTGAACTGATATCATTCTTAATAGTAGCATATTCTTGGTTCAAAGATTCTTTTTCAACGTTCAGTTTCCTGATTTCATCTTCAAGAGCTTCTGCTCTTGGGAGGGAAGAGCCAGGTATTGTTTTTTTCAGTTCTGCCTTTGCGGTCTGAAACATTTGCAGCTCACTTTCATGAGCAGAATAAAACTTGTTCTTGTTAAATGCAGTCTTGTATTTGTCATTTATCGGTTTAAATCTCCAGTATGTTTTGATGTTTTTTATCAGCACATTCCGCTGTTTGATTTCACCATCAATGCTCTGAATTTTTTTGGATACTGCCTGTCTGTTCTCATGAGCAGACAGCATTTTTTCTTTCAGATCGGCAGGAGAGGAGCAGTTCATGGCGGTAAGCTTATTAATCATTTCAGAAAGCTCCTGCATATTCTTTAGCATTGCCCAACGCTGTAATCCGATATTATTCTGATTAGGATTTTTTACTTGTACAAAGCCATTGTTGTTCTGAACCGGAGCATTTCTTCTTCTGACAGAACGTTCTATTCTGGCAAGAAGCTGTTCAGGTTCATAGTACCAACCAAGCGTTTTTCTTCGACATCGTGTGAATCGTTCTTGTCCCTTTGCTCTGAATGATAAAGTCTTTTCTGTTCGCTTATATTCATATTCTCGCTCCTGCATTAGTCTGAGAAAATCATCAAAACTGTTGGCTTGCATGATACATTCATCAATGTTTTCTCTGAGCAAGTCTTTCCATGAAGTTTTGTTTTTAGACTGTTCCCACTCATAATAACTTTTGCCCGTTCCTCGTTCTGCGTTCTGAACTATCGACAGAGAATATTCCTTGCAAAGTTTATCACTGATATCTCTTATTTGTTTCCATGCAGGATTCTTTTTTCTGTCATGCTCAGTGCTGAATGTCTTTCCGGTAACAAAGCTAACCTCGTTCAAAATGATGTGATTATGTATATGTCCTTTATCAATATGAGTAGCGATAATATATTCATATTCTCCTTTGAGCAGTTCATCGGCAAGCTTGATTCCAATCTCATGAGCCTGCTCTGGTGTAACTTCATTTGGAGCAAAAGATTGAATGATGTGTCGTGCAATATTTTGAGATTTATTCTTAGCTTCTTCATTCGCAAATTTGAATTCAAGAGCAGCAGTTGAAAGGGAACAGGCAAATGTATTTATCAGCATTTTATCATCAGTCTTGTCTGAATTACTGATATAGTCAATAGCTTTTTCTACCGTCTGAGTAATCTCACGAATTTTTGTAATAGCCATATCATTCTCCGTACTTACTCGGTAAACAATTTCTCATTAATTCCTTACAGTACTCTTGCATTTCGTGTATTTTTTCTCTGATATAGTTCATATCTTCATCATATACTGAGCCTGTTGTATTAACTCGTTTGGCAATTTGGTTCACGTTATTGTCCATCATACTCAGATGATAATTCATTTCTTTAAGCTCCTTGAAAATAGGAGTGAAATTATAATTCACACACTTTCCGGTCAGTGCCATCTTGCGTAAATATAAACCCATGTTATCAATATTCACTTGTTTCATTTTTTCTTTTATAACGTATTTTTCTTCTTCTGTAACACAGAACTTTATTTGAATATCTCTGAATCTATTCTTGTTATTTTTCATTAAATATACTTCCTACTTTACAAATTTTTAAGGGTTTGGGACTATCCCAACAAGTAATTTTTGAGCAGTTTGAAATTTTGAAAACTGTTCAAAAATGTGCAAGTGTGTACACACTTGCGGTGCTTGCTATTCTACTTTCTCTCTTTTTCTAAAAATATGCTGTTATCAGAAAAAAGAAAGAGGATAGAATGAAAACCCCCATATATATATGATAGTGAAAAAAGAAACCCTATGGCAACTAAAAAATCAAAAAAAATTGCATTTGCTCAAAACTTTGGTAAATGTATAAACAATTGCTCGTTTTTGACGAGCATATTTTATGAAACTCACAACGAGTTGGAATCCTGTACGATAGGGAAAATCTTGTATTTATATCTGTCTCTTATACACATCTGACGCTGCCGACGATACTCCTTGT
>CAMCOJ010000404.1 GCA_945876405.1 uncultured Ruminococcus sp. | reverse complement strand
TACACAAGGAGTATCGTCGGCAGCGTCAGATGTGTATAAGAGACAGGCTTACTTCAAGTAATACTGACTTTATAGCAAAATAACAGCGAGCCTTTCTTCATATTGAGGAAAGGCTCGCTGTGTTTATATTATGCTGACATTATTTGTCAAACTCAGGATTGAATGCATAGAAATTCTTTGAATTGAGATTATCCTGAGTTATGCGGAGAGCTTCGCCCAAGCGTACACCAATAAGCATCAGAATTTCCACACGATTTCCACCCTGTCGGGAAACACCGTTATCCTGTCAATAATGAGCTGAACAACGTCCCTTTTATCATCGAATGACAGCTTATCCCACACGCTCATAACGTTTGTTAACGCTTTAAAGTCGGGGAGCTTGCTTTCCTTTTCTTCAAGCCTGCTTATCTGCTGTAATAGCTCTGTTTTCTCGGAGTCAAGTTTCTTGATTTTCTGGTTTATGTATGAAGCAGTAGTGCTGTCCGCTTCTGTCAGCTTATCAATGAGAGTATCAATGCTGTTTTCAATATTCAGAATATCCGCTCTAAGCTTGACTATCTCGTTATTACTAACACTTTCCGCTTTAGGTTTAATGACAATATTTGTCAATTTATCCGTTATCCTGCCTTCAATCAGCTTTTCAAATTCATCGGCATATATTGTAGGCATTGGAGTATTGCAAACCTTGTTAGCTCTTCCAGAACATACGAAATAACGTCCTGCTCTTGTTTTGGATTTCTTGATAGTCATAGCGTAACCGCAACAACCGCATTTCACCTTTCCTGCAAGCCAACTGTTTTTTGCCTTACAAGTCTTGATTTGGTGATTTCCCAATAACTTCTTACGGCAAGTGAGCCATATATCGGAGGGAATAAAGCCATTATGCGGAGCAATTACAACATTCTGACCTTCCAAATCCCACGTTTTACGGTTAGTGTTTTCCCCAGTAAACAGATAACAGCCGTGCATACCGTCAAAATCTTCAATCGGATTACAAAGATTTGCTCCCTGCTGTTTGAAGAACATATAAACGTTGACATCAGCCATTACATAAACGGGATTTCTCATAAGCTCTGATATCCGTACTGTATTCCAATTCTTACCACGGTTATTGACACAACTGTCTTTAGTTATCTCCCTGACAACATCTCCCAATGTTGCGGAGGGCTTTGAATACAATTTAAATATCCTTTTTATGTCATTTGCTTCAACGGGATTGACTTCATACATAGATGTCTTAATGCCGTCAATAACAGTAGGCTTTTTGCTAAATCCGTAAGGAATTTTACCGCCCATATAAAAACCACGTCTGCTTCTGCTGTCATAAGCATCTGCAACACGCTGTTGGATAGTTTCACGCTCAAGCTGGGCGAATACGATACAGATATTCAGCATTGCCCGTCCCATCGGGCTTGAAGTGTCAAAGCGTTCTGTTGCGGATATAAAATCAACCTTGTGTTTCTGAAATTCGTCCATCATCTCGGAGAAGTCCAGAATAGAACGGCTTATCCTGTCAAGCCTATATACAATGACCTTGCTTATCTTATTGGCTCTTATATCGGACATCATACGCTGAAAGTCTGGTCTGTCGGTATTCTTTCCGCTGAAACCATTGTCTTGATAAATTACTGCCTCCTCTCCTCTTGCCTCATATCTGCACATCTCGATTTGCGACTCAATTGAAATAGAGTCCTCACGATAAACAGATTTTCTTGCATATATCGCAATTTTCATATTCATCAACCCTTCTTAATACAAAGAAGGCTAATGGTGGTTATTTTCAGTATAACACCATCAGCCTAAAATGTCAATTCTTTACACAATATGATTATGAAAAATATTTAGCAAATATTTTAAATAATTCATTCTCTATATTTTCTATCTCATTCATAGAAATATCTTCCGTACATTTTTCGATAAAGCAAATATTGTCTATTTTTATCCCCTCCTCCCTTGTTAAATATATGAGTGGGACAATTTATGTTATACCTTTTCAATTGTCAAGATACTATTTTACGTTATATCCCCTATTCTTCAATCCCTGTTTCAATGCTTCCTTGTGATTTCCTGTAATTTCCAACCGCTCAGCACATTCAGAATAGAAGTCTCTTTCAAAGGGCATACGTCCAAGCCCATTCACAACAATATCATCAAGCGCATAATCCGTCCTGCCGTTATCAAGAGGAGCAATATCCCTTACATATATTCCGTTTGGTATTTCCTCAACCTGCATATTTTCTCTTGCTCCAAGACCGCCGTTACCATATCGCCTATTATATTGAATAGGGTCATACACTCTATAAACAGAAGTCTCTACAGCAGTAACCATTTCGTCCTTGACCTCATTTGCAACCTCGTTTACCATAGTGTCTTGTATATCTGCTTCAATATGATTGAATAGTTCCTTCAAGTTTTTACATTTCATTTTGTTCACCTCAAATCCACTCAATAGTATATTTTAAATTGGTTCTTGTATCTCCGCTTCCGTCAGCAGTCCAAGTCACAATTCTATCTTTGTGTTTGATAATAACCTTGTTATCTGATACTTTTTTTATCTCTATCGGAATATCGTCTTGTGTATTTTCAATAACCTCTGCATATTTATCCTTATAACTGTGACTCGGAATATAAAGTCTCACCTTCTGCCCAACACAAGATATATTGCACATTTCAGGCT
>CAMCOJ010000403.1 GCA_945876405.1 uncultured Ruminococcus sp. | reverse complement strand
GATTTCTGCCTGTCTCGTGGGCTCGGAGATGTGTATAAGAGACAGGTATTTTAACGCCTTAACTTCTGTAGAAGTGACTGCATGGATAGCTGTTGCTGCCATACTTCTTCAACCTTTCCTTTAAGCTCAGCAATATCCTCCGCATAAATTCTTCCGGTCGAATTAACACGCCTGGCAATCTGATTCATATTGTTCGTCAGGTTTCCCGTTGATTTTATAAGTTTTTCAAAACAGCTTTCATCCATATTTACAATAAAACCTGTAGCAGAAATTTTACGCACATACGCACTTAATGACCTGCATCCGGACTTCTCAAACTGCTGATATATCTCTGAATACTCAGACTCAGAAACTCTGATTCTCATGATAATATCTCTTGGCTCCTTCATTACTATTTTCGCCTCTTTTCTCTCTGTAAATTTTTACGTATTTAGGGTCTAAGGGATGTGCCCTTACAAGCTCGTTTTCACCGAAAACGGCACTTTGTAGCTACAAAGTGCTATGCTTGCTGGTTTTGAAATCCCTCTTCGAGGAATTGTTTACCAGTTTTCGTTTATGCTGGTTTTGAGCTACGTAAAAAATATAAATCCCTCTATAAATAAAGCCGAAATATACAGCATTTGTTAAGCATAATTTAATAATAATCAGTAATCCGCAGCTGATTTTTTTATCTTCACCAGATTTGTCTTTAAATTTGTGGCACTTGTTTTCGCTGTTATCCTGTGATATGATGTGAATAAAGAATAACTAATACGGAGGTCCAGATGAAGAATTTAAATTTATTTTCAGTTGTACATCTCGTTACGCCGAATGTACATATGTTCGGATACAGCCCTGAACCTGAGGATTTTATAAAAAAACTCACCATCGAAGTATTTCACATTGACGGGAATCCTGAAAGTGATGAATTTACAGAAGTTTATGAAAAATTATTTACCGGCGAGTATAAAAAAACAGCCTTGAAAGTTGCTGATATTACAGGAGATGTTATTATCGGTGATGCTATATTTTCACATTCTAAAAACTTCTATGATATCTGTGACGCATATTCCAGTGATACAGAATTTATAGCATCTGTATTCGAAGAATTAAATGATAAGGAAGATATGGATTTTTCTCTGCAAAACCATTTTCTTATCAGTGATTTTAATATTGACGATAAATTCAAATCTCAGACAGTTATGAAGAATATAATTGATAATCTTAAGGATGCTGTGCTGAAGGCCACTGGATTAAATATAGAAATAGCACTGTATTACCCTCTGCCTCTTGAATATGAAGAGAATCCATATTTCAAAATCAAGCATGATATCGCTATCATCGCTCATAAGGACATGATTGAAAAAATGTTTGGTCAGAAAGACACTGATACGGTCAATCTTACTGTTGATGAGGATCAGATTAACTACCTTCTCGGTCGAAGGAGAAGCTCTGAAACCTATCCTGAATCTGCTATAAATTATGTTGACTGGAATCGCTTCACAGATGTTGGATTTAAAGAAATTCTGAACAGCAGACTGCTTATGAGATACTTATGATCTCCATTTATGTATCTTTCTTCATGATGTGTGCAGTGTGAATCGCAATCGGCGACTTGTAGTAGTCGGCAATCATTTACTTGACGACTTAAAGTAGGCTACCTGCTACGCCTATTCCTGTATACTTATATATAGGAAAGGACGTGGAACAATGGTGAACAAAAATACAAAAGATTTGTTGCTTGAGCAACTTGCATTACGAATTTCAGTTCTCAGAATAAAAAATGATGTTTCAGCCAGAAGAATGAGCAGAGAGCTTTCATTCAGTGCAGGATATATGAGTAAAATTGAATCTCAGAAATTCATGCCTTCAATGGATAGTCTGGTCAGGATAATAGATTATCTTGGAGTTACTCCCCAGGAATTTTTCAACTTCAATGTTGAAGAGCCAGGACTAATTTGCGAAATAAATAATATGCTCAGGACACTTGACCGTGAATCACTTCTTCTGATATATCAGTTTGCATCAAAAATAACAGGAGCAAATAGAGCAAATGAATCTCAAACCTAAAAAGCTATTTGTAGTTGATCTGCTGCATATTCTTGCAGAAAATTCTGATTCTGAACACACGCTGTCTATAACGGAAATATATAATCTGATAAACAAAACTGAAGGGTACGATATCTCATACGCAACTGTCAGACGTACACTGACTGATCTTATTACCTTTAATTATCCGGTTTGCTGTCTTGAAACTCAGAGGCAAACTAAAAATGGTAAATTAGATGTCAGAACGGGATGGTACTACGATCACAATTTTGATCAGTCAGAACTTCGTATGATTATTGATTCTCTTCTTTTTTTGAAATTTATAAACGGAAAAGCAAGAGACGAAATACTAAGAAAAATCGAATCGCTGTCAAGCCGTTATTTTAAATCGCGTACGGCACATATAAGTAAAATGGATCTTAGAAATATTTCTACTAATGAACTGTATTATGTTCTGGACGTTCTTGACGAAGCTATCTCCAGAAAAAAGAAAGTTTCATTTAAGTACTGCACATATGGTACTGACAGGAAAATGCACCCCAGACTTAACAGCAGCGGAGAAGAACGCATCTATATCATAAATCCTTATTACATTGTTCCGGGAAGTCAGAGATATTATCTCATCTGTAACTATAACCCCAAGGATAGC
>CAMCOJ010000402.1 GCA_945876405.1 uncultured Ruminococcus sp. | reverse complement strand
AGTATATATAAATCCACAGGACAGGATTAATACCACCATATAGCTAAGTGAGAAAAATGATTTACCACTTATACAGTACATACTCGGAGGATACAACACTGCCAGTGAACACAGCAATTTTGTATCGCCGCCTGCCCAGATATGAAACAAATAAAAAGCAATACTAATAAAGCAAACAAGAACTGTATTGACCATGTAATTCAACACATAAGACAATTCTGAATTGAATAAGTCATATACCCAAAATAAAATTCCTGAAACAAACATTATCAAAGTTACTTTATTGTAAATCTTTCCCTTTTTAAAATCAGTATATGTTGATACTATCCCTCCGATAAAAATAATACTTAATCTGATAACATCTGCAATTGTCATTTTCTTCTTTTATAAGTCAAATCAATGAGATAGTTCTCAAATTCCTTGACTGTCCTTTCTTCCGGGTATTTACTATCGCTGATTGAAATCAAATAATATTCATCAGACTCTGTCACCTTAAAATAAGCCATCTTAGAAAAATCATCAACAGCTTCTTTTATATTTTCATGCTCGTATATAATTTTAGATAATTTTAACTCAGTCATTGTTTTGTTCAAACCAATCCTTCAGAATGTCATTGATATTTACTTCTTCAAACTCAGAAGTTTCCTGCATCTTTAAAGTATCGTCTTCTATAATTGTTGATGCAAATGCTCTAGCCAGCATCAATTCACGTATATTTCGAGTTTGATTACGAACATTTTTTCTTACCATCTGAGCAACAAGTTCATTCTGAAACTCTTTTTCTGAAATTGATAAATCAGAATTCTTCATTTCTATATCAACTATATAATAATCATCTATAAAATCTAAATGTATATATGCTGAATCTGTATAATTGTATGCTGCCTTAAACAACACATCTTTTGTATACAGACTTGCAGGAAATTTATATTGCATAACACTATTGCTGAATAATTCAGCTCTCCTCTTATTTTTTTATAAAAAAAACACCGCAAGCAACAATATCACCTGCGGTGTAACCTACTTCTATAATGCAGCTGGCTGACAATCCCCAAGGTCCCTGTAGCTTTGCGTCACATACTTTCATATGTTTTGCCTTTGTTTTTATTTTAGCTTGAGTAGATGTGGGGATCACTCCCCACACCCCTCACAGAACCGTACTTGCGCTATTAACGCATACGGCTCTTCATCCTACACTAGCACATTTCTGCGCCTATTCTGAACAGTCCACTCGCCATATTCTCGGCTCTCCATGTCCGCATAGCAGCTTCATTCATTCCATTTAGAGCTGTAGGATGTGCCACCCTTCCCTCCATCTGCTTTCACAGACTTCTACGGTACTATGATGGCATCGGACTTCCTGACGTACATTGAAACGTCTTACGATTCACACATCGCTTGATTTTGTCTACCCTTTCGGGATACGTCAGGATCTCAGCTGTTCCGATAACTCACCTGCGTGATTCTCTGCTCACGTCTGCATCAGCCTCGCCATGCTCTCAGACCTGTCGTGCTGTCCTCGCCTTTATCGTTCAGCACAGTGTTGTCTGCTGTCAATATGAAAACATCGACCAAATCCCACTGAATAATTATTTCCCGGCTCTATCGCTTCACTTTCGTTACGGCTCTGCTGCTCCCTGTCCTACGCTTAGGACTTATGTTACCAGTTCACCCCCAAGGACTCGGTACGGGCGGACGGCTGCTCCTTACCCGACAGGCTTTCCCTGCTGTGATGTTATCAGCTTACAAAGACCGTTCGCACGGTCAGTGGAAAACAGCTTTTGCTGTTTTCGCAGCTCGCACCATAATTATATTATACCCCAAACCGTACCACACGTCAAGTTTGCAGCGCATTTCTTTAGGAAATTTATCGAGATTGCACAAACAAAAATTGCAGTCTCTAAATGAGGCTGCACGCTTAATTCATAATTGATTATTTTTCAGGAACTCTGTCGATTAACTACCATGTCTTTCATACTTTTTCTTAATTCTGTCAGTTCCTTTTGGTTTCTCGTACACATGCAGGTAAAACTGCACTGTTCTCTAAGATAACATGTTTCACAGATAATACGGCTTATCTCATCTTCTATCAACTGTTCGTCTGATGGTAACTCATATGGTTCAATCTTTTTTATTCCTTCAGGATTCCTTAACCCAAATTCAAGAGACTTACCATTACTTTTCTTAATATATCTGTAAACTTCGGCACCAAATGAAACTGAGTCACCGATTTTATAGTTTTCAAATCCTTTTCTGGACATCCAGACATGATCTTCTTTTCCGTCAAAGCATTTAAAATCAGGAAACATACCTTCAACAAAGATACGTTTAAAGCAGATATTATTTTTGCTTATCTTTTCGATACATCCCTTAAATCCAAGTGAAATATTCATATAACAATTTATGAAGTCAGATCTTTTGGGACGTCCCGCTTTCAACTGTATATAAATATATTCATCATAAGAAAGACTTTCCGCTCCTACAACATCGTTTATATCTTCAGGATCAAAGAAAAACAAGCCATGTGACGAATTACAGTATGACTTATGGCCATAATAATTTGTTACGATTCCTTTAACCCAAGCTCTGTCTTTAGAATCAAATCTATTAAGATAATTTTTCATCCATCCGGATGCTGTCTCTTATACACATCTCCGAGCCCACGAGACAGGCAGAAATC
>CAMCOJ010000401.1 GCA_945876405.1 uncultured Ruminococcus sp. | reverse complement strand
ACATAGCATAACCGCCACCCGGAAAAACTATCATTGCAGGTCTTTTTGAAAAACCAAATT
Source organism: uncultured Ruminococcus sp. (assembly GCA_945876405.1). Taxonomy (GTDB): domain Bacteria; phylum Bacillota; class Clostridia; order Oscillospirales; family Ruminococcaceae; genus HUN007. Next base: position 2,623 of record CAMCOJ010000401.1, on the reverse strand, counting down.
CACCATCACATTCCTGAATATATGCGGTCAGTGTTACATTTCGCTCTTCGTTTAAAACAATTTTTTCTGTCGTCATAAATTCAAATCTCCGTTCAGTTTGTTTAATCCGAGTTTCATAACCTCTCCATCAACACCGCGTCTCATCCATTCAGCGCAAGAAACACCGTCAACGTATGTTGAAAAAGCCCCGTTAGAACCACAAAGGCAATGAACAGTAAGTTCGGCTGCCTTGTTATGTTTATCCGGTGTATCAAAAATAAAAATACTTATATCCGGTATTGCCTCAATTAAATTCTTAATCATAGTACTGAGTTTTCTTTCAAAACTAAGTCCGGCGGCTTTGTCCGGTATCCATCTGCCATCTTCAAAAAACATATCCATTTGTGTAAGTGCCGCATCACGTTTAGAGCAACAGAACATTATCTTTATTTCAGGATGGCTTTTATGAAGTGCAATCAGAGAATCTGAAACAATTTCTGTCCCCGTAAGTCGCTCAGAAATTTTATCAGGCGTTTTCCATACATCTCTGCTTACCTTGTGCCAATCATAATGCATTATAGCGCTGTCAACACAAGCAGTAATATTGTGGCAGTCCGGAAAATATTCTGCTATATCAGATGCAAGCAATGCTGTTGCAAAAGCACCTGCCGAGAATCCGGTCACGAGTATCTGCTCGGGCTCAGGTACCAATTCCTTGATTTTTTTTAATAAGGCACGGTAATTTTTATATCCGTGATGGTAAAGAACAGCTTTTTTTCCGTCTACATCCTTATAATTGAAATCTCCCGTTCCGCAATGAAAATCTCCTGTAGCATACGGAACAAATAATAAATTCCATTCTTTGAACGGATTTTTCTTTCCGTTCCCAAAGGTGCCCACTTTCGGCACAATATCAGCAAATCTTACGTCATCGGAATAAAACATTTCACCTTTTCCACCGATTCTTTGGGGTCTTGCAGCAGTGTATTCGTTAACTGAAACTCCGCCTCCTGAAAAACCTATAATAAGTTTATTTTTACTGCCCAAACGTATGCAACCGTGATATGGATTTCCGTTTGCACACAAGCACCCTTCAGGCCAATATTCATAATTTTTGCCTATTTTTGGGTTTTCGGGCAATTCATCAAAACGAGTGAGTTCTATGTACGAATAAAGCAATCGGTTAAAAAGAGGCCAATTACTTTTATCTTCCTTATGTGTTTCTCGCTTAGCCATTGTTACCTCCTGTTAAACTATTGTTATTCATCCCATAATAACGGTTACTTGTGCATTCACACATTTAGCAACAGCTTGTTCATTGATGTATGCACCATTCGTAATATTAATAGGATTCCCGTTTACAGTTACCGACTTAACACCGTGGCAAACGTGTCCGGGATTTTTCACGTTAATATGAAGCTTATGTCCTCGATATATACGCTCTACGGTGTAGCCATCCCATTCTGAAGGAATCGAGGGATCAATAAGAAGTCCTTTCAAAGTAGGTCTTATTCCGAGGATATACTGCGTTGCTACAACGTCCATCCAGGCGGCTGTTCCCGTCACTTGAGAAACCAAACCCCATCCGAATTTTTCGTTTGCGATTCCAAGCATTGTTGAGCAATAAGCATATGCTTCAGAACGATAACGCTCTATGCCCATCTTTTTAATAACGCTATGTGGCATTACTTGCTTATAATACTGCCAGGCTATATCTCCTCTGCCAAGCAGTGCTTCTGCCATAATAGCCCAGCAGTTTGCCTGAACGAATATTCCGCCATTTTCAGAAAAGCCTGCAGGTAATCCGTTTACCATTGAAGATTCCTTTGATGGCCAACCGGGAAAACCGGGAGCATTAAGAAGAAGGCCAAGTCCGGTATCGAGTTTTTCTCTTGCACTGTCCATCGCATGAATATTTTTCTTTTTGTCGCCTGCACCTGAGATAATCATCCAGCTTTGCGCATTGAGCCAAATGTTCATATGCTTTGCTGAATGAGAACCTATTGGCATCGAATCATCATCGAGTCCGCGAATATACCAATCTCCGTCCCATGCATATTTAGAAAGTGCATCCTCTTGCTGCTTAATTCTGTCCTTGAATTTCGCTGCAAGCTCAACCTCTCCACGTAGCAAAGCAAGCTCTGACAGCTGTCTGAGAGCATAAATAAGCTGCTCTGAAACCATAACGCTCTCACCCTTACCACGTCTGCCAAAGGGACCGATATGATCATTCCAATCGCTATAAAGAATAAGGGGCAGACCGTGTTCACCGAGATGATTTTCTGTAAACTCTATACCGCGCAGTAAATGCTCCCAAAGGGTAGCACTGCCTGTGTGATTTATCTTATCGGGGGCGAGGAATGGAATCTCACGATCAAGAATTGACATATCTCCCGTTTCTGCAATTATTGCATAAGCAAGATACACTATCCAAAGGTGATTATCCGAACGGGTTATATCCTGGGCAGGAGTTCGTTCCTCCGGCCACATAATATGAACGGGATGACCGTCCTCAAATTGCTGAGATGCCAGATATTCAAGCATCTCATACGCCCATTCGGGCTTTCTGTATGCCTGAGCCAGCATATCCTCTGTCTCTTATACACATCTGACGCTGCCGACGATACTCATTGTGTAGATCTCG
>CAMCOJ010000400.1 GCA_945876405.1 uncultured Ruminococcus sp. | reverse complement strand
GTAGAGCAACTGACTCTTAATCAGTGGGTCCTGGGTTCGAGCCCCCGATGGTGCACTTAACCGAAAGGTTAAAATGCGAGCGTGCTGGAACTGGCAGACAGGCACGTTTGAGGGGCGTGTGTCTTTGGCGTACGGGTTCAAGTCCCGTCGCTCGCATTGTACATGAAGCATTCTGTGTAACATACAGAATGCTTTTTTTGTTTTACAATTTTTTTGCTAACTTGTAAACAGTACCCACAGTTATTTTAATATCAGTTTTATTCCCAAAAAACTTGACGGATAATGTAAAAAGTAGTACAATTATTAGAGAAACGAAATACTTATTAAGGAGTTTTGTAATAATGGCTAAGAATTTTATTGTTGAAACATCAGCAAGACACGTACATGTAACACAGGAACATCTTGAAGTTCTTTTCGGTAAGGGTGCTTCACTTACACATAAGAAGGATCTTTCACAGCCTGGACAGTTTGCCGCTGAGGAAAGAGTAACAGTTGTTGGTCCTAAAAAGGAACTTGCTAACGTATCAATACTCGGACCTGTTCGTCCCGCTACACAGGTTGAATTATCAGCAACGGATGCTCGTTCAATCGGTATCGCAGCTCCAATCAGAGAATCAGGCGATATAGCTGGTTCAGGTGCATGCAAGATTGTTGGTCCGTGCGGTGAAGTTGAAATCAGTGAGGGTGTTATCGTTGCTAAACGTCACATTCACCTTACACCTGCTGATGCTGAAGAACTTGAAGTTAAGGATAAGGATGTCGTATGGGTTAAGCTTGAAACAGAAGGCAGAAAAGCTATTCTTGGTGATGTTGTTGTTCGTGTTTCAGACAAGTTTGCAAGAGCAATGCACATTGATACAGACGAATCCAATGCTGTTTGTGCTTCAGGAAAGCTTATGGGTGAAATTGTAAAGATCTGATTTTAAAACTGAACAATATCTAAAACACAGTGCAGGAAGTTTCGTTTTAAAAATTTCCTGCCTTAGTTTTATACTGACATGTATGTATATACTATACATATCAGTTATTTTGTTTTATAACTGAAAATAAACTAAAGGGGAACTTCTGCTATGAAAAGGAACCTGACATTACTGACCGACTTTTATGAAATAACAATGGCTAACGGATATTTTGAATCAGGATGTTCTGACCAGATTGCCTGTTTCGATATGTTCTTCAGGAAGAATCCCGATAATGCGGGATTTTCAATATTTGCAGGACTTGAACAGATTATTGAATATATAAAAAATCTGAAGTTTGAAGATGATGATATCGAATATCTCAGAAGTAAAAATATGTTTTCGGAAAAATTTCTTGAATATCTGAAGAATTATAAATTCTGCTGTGATATATATGCTGTTCCGGAGGGAACACCGGTTTTTCCTAATGAACCTCTTGTTACAGTAAAGGGACCCGTGATACAGGCTCAGTTTATTGAGACAATGATTCTTCTTACTGCAAATCATCAGAGTCTTATAGCAACAAAAGCAAACAGAATAGTTCGTGCTGCCGAAGGACGTCCGGTAATGGAATTTGGTTCAAGACGTGCACAGGGATATGACGGGGCAGTTTATGGTGCACGTGCTTCATATATAGGTGGTTGCAGCGGTACAGCATGTACTATTTCCGACAGAATATTCGGTGTTCCTGCCCTTGGGACAATGGCTCATAGCTGGATTCAGCTCTTTGACAGTGAGCTTGAAGCATTTAGAAAATACGCTTCAGTTTATCCTGACAGCTGTACCTTACTTGTTGATACTTACAGTGTACTCAAATCGGGTGTGCCAAATGCAATAACTGTATTTAAGGAACTTAAGGCTTCAGGACACAAGCCTTGTGGAATAAGAATAGACAGTGGAGATATTGCATATCTGAGTAAAGCTGCAAGAAAAATGCTCGATGATGCGGGTTTTCCGGAATGTAAAATAACTGCTTCAAATTCGCTTGATGAATACATCATCCGTGACCTTATAAGACAGGGCGCTGCGATAGACAGTTTTGGTGTGGGTGAAAGGCTCGTTACATCAAAATCCGAACCTGTTTTCGGAGGAGTATATAAACTCTGTGCCGTTGAGAAAGACGGTGAATTCATTCCGAAAATCAAGCTTTCCGAAAATACAGCCAAAATTACAACTCCTTCCTGGAAGGAAGTATGGAGACTGTTTGACAAAAAAACCGGAAAGGCCGTAGCTGATGTTATAACAGTTGCCGGGGAAATAATAAACGACAGTGAACCTTATACAATTTTTGATCCGAATTATACTTTTAAGAGAAAGGTTCTTACTGATTTCAGAGCAGTAAAATTACAGGTTCCTGTGTTCATAAACGGAGAATGTGTTTATGAATCACCGGATGTTAGTGCAATAAAAGAATACTGTCGTGAACAGACAGATTTGATCTGGGATGAAGTAAAGCGTTTTGAAAATCCGCAGGAATACTATGTTGACCTTTCAGAAAAACTGTGGAATATCAAAAATGAGCTTTTATCAAAATATTTTTCTTAACATTAACAGAAAGGAATTTTATAAAATGAATACAATAGGAATAATCGGAGCGATGCCATCCGAGCTTGTGGATATAAGAAAGGCTCTTAATGATGCTGAAATAAAGCGTATTTCCGGATTTGATTTTTATATAAATGAAAAAGGCGGAAAGAAAATAATAAACGTTTGCAGTGGTATAGCCA
>CAMCOJ010000399.1 GCA_945876405.1 uncultured Ruminococcus sp. | reverse complement strand
TCTTCCTGCTTATATCCAAAAGCTGCTTTTTCAAATCTCTGACTGTTAATATCTTTGGCTTTAATCAATTTAAATCACCTCTTGACAAATATCATAAATTAAATCATACCGTTATTTTCAAGTTCGCCAACGAGTTCTTCACCCTGGAAACCAACATTGTACGGAGTAATGATATATGTAAGATTTGCTACCGGCTTGAGACTTCCGCCGTTGGCATATGCAACACCTACAAGGAAGTCAATGATTCTTCTCTTGTTTTCTGATGATGCAGTTTCAAGATTGAGAACAACTGTCTTCTTTGCGATAAGATGATCTGCAATCTGCTTGGCATCAGTAAATACTTCCGGTTTTACAAGAACTACCTGAAGCTGTGCTGTAGCCTGAATGTTTACAACCTTGTTTCTCTTTTCATCAGGGGATTCCATAATATCAGATGACTGCGACTGATGAACAGGCTGTACCTCCTTAGGTGTATCAGGCTGATAATCATCGTCCTGCTCTGCCGGTAAAAAATAATCTCTGAGAGTATCTAAAAGCTTCATTTTATACTTTCCTTTCCTCGCACAAAAAATAATAAAAATATTATTATGCTTCTTTTATCATCACGTGCGAAAAAATGATAAAGAGCAACTCTGTACATAATTATTTGTAAATGCGGGCTCCAAACAGGGCACTTCCTATACGAAGTATATTTGACCCGTACTTTACAGCAGTTTCATAATCGCCGGACATTCCCATTGACAAAAAACTCATATTAATATTATCTATTTTTTTATCAGAAATGTCAATATATAATTTTTGCATTTCATAGAGAAATTTTTCTGAATTAACTGCAGGAGGAATTGTCATAAGCCCCTGAACCTTTATATTCGGAAGTTCTGCAGCCTGAGCAAGCACATCCGTCAGTTCACCCGGACTGACTCCGCCCTTGGATTCCTCCCCTGCAATATTGACCTCAACAAGCACATCCTGAATCTTACCGATACGCTGTGCATGTCTGTCTATCTCCTTTGCAAGCTTAATACTGTCCACGGAGTGAATCATGTCTACGGAGTCAATTATATATTTGACCTTATTGCTCTGAAGCTGTCCGATAAAATGAACAGATGCAGGAAGGTAGGAATCTTTTTTTGAAAGATATTCCTGTACTCTGTTTTCACCAAGCAGCTTTATACCACATGATGAAACAGCGTGATTTACAATCTCCGGAGCTACAGTTTTGGTAACTGCCATAATCTCTACGATATCACCGGAACGACCGTACTTCTCCTTAGCTTCATTTACCCTGAAAGAAATCTTTCTGAAATTCTCTTCAACATAATCAAACTGTGTACTCATTCCGAAATCATGCCTCCTATCGAAAGACCGCTTACTATGGTATCATCATAAAGCTGAACATATTCTTTTTCTGTTCTTACCTTTGATACCACATAATCTTCACCCTGAAAAATGGAGTCTATCTTTTTAAAAATAACATTTTCACCCTGTTTGATATATACACCGGGAATTGATACTTTTACCGTTTCAGAAGTTCCTGTTTCAGGATTAACCACTTCCTGCTCTTCTTCCTTGACGTATACAGCCTCACGGGGAATACGTATTCCTTTGTACTCATCGTCCTGAATCTCTATTGTTTCAACTCTGTGCTGAACAAAGTCATAGGACATGTCGGTACATTTTATAATAATTATTTTTTCGTTTTCGGTATCTCCGTCGCGAATTTTTTCTATCTCTGCATCAATAGAAGTATCACTTGACGGAAAATACAGTTTAATGGAATTTCCTTCCTTAAAAAAATCCTTTGAATCTTCAATTACGCCGACTATCTTCCATGAATATCCGTTTATAACCTTTCCGATACTTGCAGCATTTATTTTTTCAGGATTACTGTCGGAAACACTTCTTATCTCCGATGCTGTAATCGTCTCTGCTTTTTTAAAATCAAGTATCCCCTAATAACCATCAGTATAGCTTACAAAATATGAGGAATGAGGAACGGTTATTGTATCTGTCGGATCTACCTGACGACTTTCAAGACTATGCTTCTCAGTTTCCAGACTTGCTATCTTGTCAGAAAAATTATATACCTTCTGAGTAACGTACTGCATTGTACTAAGATAAATAATAAGTTCCTGTTTTTCAGTTCTGAGCTTGTCCAGGTCTCCTGATTCCTTGCTGTATATTATATTACGGTAAGCATTTTCTATGAGTCCGGCAAGGTATGCCGGCTGGGCTACTTCCTGAGTGCCCGGATTCTGTATCTTTTTCAGAACTGCTATCTCTGAATCTATCTCAGCTATCCGTTCATTTATGCGAATCTGATTTTCATCATCATACACATATGCAGCAATCTCACCTGAACTCAGTCTTCCGCCGTCATCCACTGCGTAACTGATTACTCCTCCTCTGCTGTACTCGATAGTTTCCTCATCTCTGATATAAACTCCCCTGAACGAAACTGAGTTGGATGCAGATATCGCAACTGCGGTTTCGGTAACATAATCATTTTTGAATATATGTACGATTACGTTGATTATCGTGAGTGTCATAAAAACTACGAGAATCGAAAGCAGAAGTTTCGCAGTCCTGGTGTTCATTTATTCGGCCTTTTCAGCGGATGCATTGTCAAGGATTGAGATATGTTTTGAAGCTGTCTCTTATACACATCTCCGAGCCCACGAGACAGGCAGAAATC
>CAMCOJ010000398.1 GCA_945876405.1 uncultured Ruminococcus sp. | reverse complement strand
TATAATACGTCCGCCTGTCATCATTTCTTCCATACGATGAGCAGACCAGCCCGCCATTCTTGCAACTGCGAAAAGTGGTGTAAAGAGATCCTGAGGAATATCGAGCATCTTATATACAAATCCGGAATAAAGATCGACATTGGCACAGATTGTCTTTCCTTCGCCCTTAATCTCACGGAACACCTGAGGTGTAAGTCTTTCAATAGCATCAATGAGCATGAACTCTTTTTCAAATTCAGTACCCTGTGCGAGTTCAAAGGCCTTCCTCTTAAGAATAACAGCTCTCGGATCTGAAAGCGTGTACACTGCATGTCCCATGCCATAAATAAGTCCGCTTCCGTCGTTTGTTTCTTTGAGAATTGTTTTTCTTATATAGTTTGATACTTCAGTATCATCTTCCCAGTTGGAAATATTATTCCTGAAGTCATTCATCATCTGAGCAACCTTAATATTAGCACCGCCGTGCTTCGGACCTTTAAGGGAGCCTATTGCAGCGGCATAGGCAGAATATGCATCAGTGCCTGATGATGTAAGCACACGGCATGTGAATGTTGAATTGTTTCCGCCGCCGTGTTCAGCATGAAGCATCAGAAGAATATCGAGGATATGTGCTTCCTCAGGAGTGTATTCCCTGTCTCTTCTCAGAAGCGAAAGAATAGTCTGAGCTGTTCCCTCTTCAGATCTGCACGGATGAATAATCATACTCTTGTTGTAATAATGCCTCTGCTGAACCTGATATGCAAATGTCATGATAACAGGAAGCTTTGCAATGAGATTAACAGCCTTGTTCATTTCTGCCTCAAGACTTGTATCCTCTCCGTTGACATCGTATGAATAGAGAGCAAGAACTGAACGTGACATCTTGTTCATGATATTTCTTGAAGGAGCCTTGAGAATCATATCCTCTGCAAAATTATCCGGAAGTTCTCTGCTCTCAGCAAGGTATTTTCTGAATGATTCCAGTTCTGTCTTTGACGGAAGGTTTCCGAAAAGGAGAAGATATACAACTTCTTCAAAACCGTAACGTCCTTCTTTTTCAACATTTGAAACAAGATCGTTGATATTGTATCCTCTGTAGATAAGTTCACCCGGAATAGGTTCAACTTCACCTTCATTCATAAGGTATCCGTGTACGTTGCAAATCTTGGTAATACCCGCTGTAACACCCGTACCGTCTGACTTTCTTAAGCCTCTCTTTACATGAAATTTTTCATAAAGAGAAGGATCAACAGCAGAATATTCCTTTAATTTATTGCATAAACTTCCAACAGAAGAAAATTCTTTTCTGTTCATAAAACTCATCCTCTCTGCATTGATTTTATATTTATAATTGTACACCATTTATAGCTGTAATGTCAATATAACACGAAATACTTACACGTATTCCACTTTTTGCAGAGACTTATGGTAATGATTTTTGGAACACTCTACAAAACAACAGGAAGGTCTGATGATAAATTGAATTACACATTAAAAATATCCGCTGTTTTCGCACTGTCAGTAATAGGTATTCCTGCAATTTCACTCGGCAGAATGCCGGACATACAGAACGTAACATGTTCTGTGTCCGCAACAAAATCAGAAGCAAAATCACCTGAGACAGATACTGTTTTCCCCGGTTTATCTGAAGAACAGTTCTTCTCCGTACTTGATATAAAAAGCGGACAAGTTTCAGAAATTCCTGTCAGAGAATACATAATCGGTGCAGTATGTGCGGAAATGCCGGCAACATTCTGCGAAGAAGCACTTAAAGCTCAGGCTGTAGCCTCACATACATATGCCCTCTATCAGAAAATGCACAGCAAAAACGACAGTTCACTTATGGGGGCGGATTTTTCCAATGATCCTTCAAAATACCAGGCTTTTTTCAACGACAGCGAGATAAGGGAATATTACGGTGACAACTATGAAGAATACTATGGAAAAGTCTCGGATGCAGTAGATGAAGTATGTGACATGATACTTGTATACGAAGACGAGCCGATAGTGGCTGCCTTTCATTCCATGTCCTCCGGAACCACCGAAAGTGCGGAAAACATATGGGGAGTAAATCTAAGCTACCTTGTTCCCTGCGACAGCAGCAGCGACAAAACCGCACCCGGATACGAAGAGGAATATATCTTTACACCTGAAGAGATAAAAGCAAGAATCACCTCAAAATATGAAGATGCAGAATTTCCTTCAGATACAAAAAAGTGGTTTTCGGAAATTCAGAGAAGCAGTTCCGGCACAGTAACAAATTTAAAAGCCGGCAGCATACAAATTACAGGAATGGAATTTCGCGACCTGTTGTCCGTACGCTCCGCTGTTTTCGATATTTGTCTGACAAATGACAATAATTTCTCCGTAACGACACACGGATACGGACACGGTGTGGGAATGAGCCAGTATGGTGCAAATTCCATGGCTGCTGAAGGTAAGACTTGCAAACAAATTCTTGAACATTATTACAGAGGAACCGAGATTAAATCTGTACAAAACCACAGTTTTAGTAAATAGTATATTTATTTTCTCCACCTTTTATTCAGAATATGAGTTGTTGTGCACAAGAAATGTATGGTATAATTTAAACACACAAAAAAACATACAAAAAAATATAAATATTCATTTTCATTCCACACAAATTTATACCACACATAACTGGAGGATTGCTATGTACAACCTGTCTCTTATACACATCTGACGCTGCCGACGATA
>CAMCOJ010000397.1 GCA_945876405.1 uncultured Ruminococcus sp. | reverse complement strand
GAAAAAGAAAAACTGCTTCATGTGATTGATCAGGCAATGGAAATCGCAAAAAAACTGCAGCTTAAAGGAACCCTTCCTTATGCAACGACGGCATTGAATGCAGCGAACGGTTACCGCTCGATTGGGGATTATGAATCATCCAAGAAATTTTATAGTATCGTGGAAGAGATTTATTTAAAGCTTCTTTCTCCGGACGATATGTTGCTTGCCGGTTTATACAATAATATAAGCCTCTTGTATCAGGAGTTTTCAGATTATCAGAAAGCCATGGATTATCTGTTAAAAGCACTGGAAATTGTTACAGCACAAAAAGCAGATTTTGAAATCGCCGTCACATATGCAAATCTTGCAAATACAGCTGTTTTGGCAAAAGAGTATGAAAAGGCAAAAGATTATGCTACGGGGGCCATTGCGTGTTTTGACAAGATGACGCTTTATGATGCACATTATTGTGCAGCACTTTCGGCATTGGGAATGTGTTTTTATGCGGATCATGTATATGAGGAAGCTGCGGCTTACTTTGAAAAAGCAATGAAGATTGTACATGATATGTTTGGCGAAAATTCTCAGTATCAGCGTTTGAAGAATAATTATGATTTGTGCAGAGAGATGATTGCAAAAAACAAGACCAAAGCTGAAGCTGGTCATGGAAAAGATGAGGAAACAAAAAAGCATTCCGATAATGATTGTGCGGATAATAAAAAAGGTATGGAGTTGTGTAAGGATTATTATGATACCTATGGCGCGCCTATGATTCATGAAAAGTTTTCTGATTATGAAACAAAGATTGCGGTCGGATTGGCAGGAGAAGGTTCTGATTGTTTCGGTTATGATGATGCGATTTCAAGAGACCATGACTGGGGACCGGATTTTTGTCTCTGGCTCGATGATGAAACATATGATGAAATCGGAATGAAACTGCAGGAAGAATATGAGAAACTGCCGGATGAGTTTCAGGGATATCACAGGACTATCAGCAAAAATGGAATGGGACGTAGAGGCGTATGCAGGATTTCTGATTTTTATAAGCGGATATTAGGAGAAGAGAACTATCCCCAGATTCAGTGGGAAAAGGTAGAAGATTATGCTTTGTCAACAGCTTCTAATGGTATGGTTTTTCGAGATGATGAAGGAAAATTCCTCGCATTTCGAAATGAAATAAAAAAAGGTTATCCACAGAATATCCGCTTTTTAAAACTCGCAGACGGTGTAGCAAAAGTGTGCCAGACCGGGCAGTATAATTATTTCAGGATGATGGAGAGAGGGGATTTTCTTTCTGCCGACAGAATGCTTTCAGACTGTATTGGACATGCCATGAAATTGCAGCATTATATCTGTAATGTTTATCCTGTCCATGACAAGTGGTTAAGAGTTAGCACACAGAAACTGGAAAACGGACAGCAACTACTGGCTATTTTAAAAGATCTTCATGCATGCTTAAACAAAAATGATTCGAAGGTCGTACAGACAGTCAGAGATCTGACAAACCGTCTGGGGGATTTCTTTGCAAGAGAGCTTTATGAACATGATGATATTTCGGATATTGAGAACTATCTGGATGTGCATACGGATGAATTGGTTGTAAAAGCTGGTTATTCCGTGCTTTCAAAAGAAAAACTTGTAACGGAAATTGCTAAAACGGAGTTTCAGGCATTCGATAAAGTAAAAAATAAAGGCGGCAGAGCTTCGTGTCAGAATGACTGGCCGACATTTTCCGTGATGAGAAGAAGTCAGTATCTGACATGGAATCAGACAATGCTATTACAATATATTTATGATTTTAAGCGAGAATTATCGTTGGGACATAACCTGATTACGGAAAAATATGGCAGAATGATGGAAAGTACGGCTCCGGATGAATATGAAAATATTAAAAATGAATTTCCGCCTTTATCCGATGAAAAGAAAGCTGTGATTGAACAGATTGTCGCAATCCAGATGACGATGGCAGAAGAGTTTGCCAAGGCTCACCCCAAGGTGTTTATGAATGCCAGAAGTCTTCATACGTATGAGGATAATCTAATCAACACCTCTTATGAAACATATCTAAGAGGAGAAATCAGTACGTATTCGGATAAGATGCTTCAGTTATATGCCCGTTATGTTGTGGAGTGTTTTCAAATGCATAAAAATATCGCACGTATGACAATGGAAAACACAGCTATGTTGTATGGCTATAAAAATATTGATGAATTTGAAGCTTCTATTAAATAGTTACTTATTGCTAATTATAATGATAAATATGTATAATTTGCATTGATTTATCAATGAAATACCGCTATTTTTAGTCAAATGATACATTGTCGATTTTAGTTGACAAAGATATAATTATGTATGTAGAGATAAAAGGAGGAACATACCATGACCTATGAAGAAATTGTAGCATATACAAAAAAGAAAGTAGCAGCAGCTAACTTTAAATCATATAAAGGACATCTGGCTGCACAGGTAAATATTACCGGTGAAGGCGAAGGCGCTTTTTATATTGAATTAAATGATGCTGCAGTAGCAGTTGAACCTTATGAATACTATGACAGAGATGTAATCTTAGTATCTAATGCAGATGTGTTTATTGCTATTCTTGATGGTAAGAAAGTAGCTCAGGATGCAGTAGCTGCCGGAGAATTAAAGCTTGTTGGAAATGTTGAAAAGGCGTTGGAACTTGCAGAAGCGTTTAAGAAAAAAGCACCTGCAAAGAAAG
>CAMCOJ010000396.1 GCA_945876405.1 uncultured Ruminococcus sp. | reverse complement strand
CATATATATTGTTCATTTCATCATTACGACTATATTCCCATTGTGAACCTTTAAATGCATAAGTATCTGATATATATTCTCTTTCAACCGTATGAATTTCATAAACAGTTTTTTCAGATAACCCTGAGAAAAATTCATATTGGTCATTGAAAATGCTCTCAATTTCACTTTTAGCACTGTCGAAATCCCACATTTCCTTTTTCTTTGGAGATTTTACTGAAAGGTATGCAAGCATCTTATATGTATCATGATTGAGTTTTTTTACTGCATCAGAGGCAAGATTAAATTTATTGCCATCACCATGTTTTGAAACAAACTCCTTATGTTCTTTAACAAGGTTCTGAGCAAGTTCTGTCCAATACGTTTCACACTTTGTCAGATCTAAATCTTCGGTAGGACTGACAACGCTGATAATAGGTATTGTTGCTCCTGCTCCTGTTCCGCCTGCTCCCATTAACAGTATCGGAAGCATTAGTATCATCAGGAAAATGACAGCTCCGCCTACAGCTACTTTTTTTACTTCATCAGTAGCTCGTTTGGTTATTTCTTTGAGAAACTGCTGTTTAACTTCCTTATCCTTAAATACCTGAAAAACTTTTTTTCGGTTATCATCGTATAACTTATGCTTTTTCTTTGTATCAAAACCACTATCATAAGTGCTTTTTGGCTTCTTATACTCAGAATGTGGCTGTAACATTGATGTACGATGTTCGCTTGTCCGTTCAAGGATTTTGTGTTCAGCACTGATAACAGAAGCTTGTACTCTTTCACTTACAGGCTGAAGCATTGAACGTGCTTCGTCCCTTACAATCAGAGCCGTGCTTTTTGCTGTATCATACGCTTTTCCTGTTCCAATAAGAACTCTGGCAGTACCGTCAATAGCTCTTACAGTATCATTATCGCTGCCGTCACTGACAGCTTTTTCTTTGACTTTGTTTAATCCTCTTGATGATAACTTGTCAAAATTCTTTTCGGCAAGCTCCTGCAGCATATTCGGATCACGTTTTGTACTATTACGCAAAGTGATTTCACCGTTAGCAAGGCGATGGAAATTACGCTTGGTGTTTCGGACAAGTCCATTATTTTTTTCTGCCACAGAAAGGTCCTTCCGTTCTATGCGTACAGATGGTTGTACTCGTCCGGTTTCCGAATTGACAGATTTTCTGATTTTGAGCACATATTTATGAGGTTGTGCCATTTCTTCTGCCATTGCTTTTTTGGCTTTTTTCTTTTCAACACGTTTTTCATACAATCCGATTGGCTGTTGATTATCCGTTAATGTTTCAGCACGAGCTTTCTCAGAAGTTGGAGCAACAGTGGACTTGTTTTCAAGTCCAATAGTGGACTTTTCTTTATTCTCTAAACGCTTTTCCGAATGAAGCTTGGAATCGCTGCTTACTCCGTCAGTTTTGTCTTTGTAATCAGTTATCCTACGCTGTGCTTGTTTTAACTCAAACTCAGCTTTTTGACGTTTAAATTCAAGTCGTTCACTATTAAAGTCATATTCCTCTTTGTCAAAATCGTTAGCTCGTTCTCTGCGTTTATATTTATCTTCTGAAACGTGTTTCCGAATAGTGTTTGCATCAGAAAGAATATCAGCACCGATAGTTGCAGCCAGTTTGACAGCTTTCGTGCCGTCATTATCTTCGTTATCTATGTCAGTTTTAACTTTTCTGATTACAGCATTTACCGCATTATCGGTTGAAGTATTTATCAGCTCAACCGCCGTTGTTTCAGTACTTAATAGAGCTGCTTTCGCAACAGTCTTGGCTGTATGTACTCCGGTATTGCTGTCAGCAGATGTATCAACAGAAAACTTATCCTTTATTGCAAAAGCACCATGAATAAGTCCTCTGTGATTCACAATATCTGCAAGCTGACCTGTTTCCTGAAAGAACGCTGATACCTTGTTACTGCCGTTCCTGTGCGACAATACCCTATAATGCTGCTTTTCTTTTTGTGACCTGCTGATTTGTTCAGAAACTACAACAGGTCTATATCTGATTACTTTTCTCTGCTCACCGGATTTTTCATCGGTTATGATTTCGGCATGACGTTCAAGTTTGATTTTATTTGAAGTAAAGGTGTTCCGGAGTGAACGTTCGTCCATTCTTGGCTGAACTGTATTTGTAAAATTGTCATTCAGCTCCTCGATTTGATGGGTTATCTGATTCAAATCATCCTGTGCCATGTCCCGTATGTGTTCAAGTGCTTGCAGAGTGGAATCTGATTTGTGTGTGTCAATTTGACACACATCATTATTGGCATTGATATCCGAAGTTGCAGCTATGTTTTCTTTATAGAACTTCACTGCATTACTTTTTTTCTTCTTTTCTGTCGGCAAAATATTGTCAGGTGTTTTTATTTCGCTTTCAGGTGTTACCCTGTGTTTATCATCAGCAACTGTTACACGGTTTTTATCTTTAAATTGTGTATGCTCTTCCTTAGATATAAGCGAAGATTTTACACTTGAATCTATCAGAACATTCTTTTTCAAGGATATTTTTTTTGAGCCTTTGGAATCGCTCATGCAAAAATCACCTCCCGATTATATTAACTCGGCTTCTTCAGGCTTCGTAGTCATTAATCTGTATAATTTTGTATCGGTTGGGAACTTATCTATAAATGGCAAAATAACATCGCCATAGAATATTAGTCCCTCGCCTTGACGTGAATTTGTTACTTTTTCAAGCTGTGCAGGAG
>CAMCOJ010000395.1 GCA_945876405.1 uncultured Ruminococcus sp. | reverse complement strand
TTTCTGCCTGTCTCGTGGGCTCGGAGATGTGTATAAGAGACAGATATAATGGAATCAATGGGTTTATTGTTGTTTCCGTAGATGTAGAAGGCATCTGAACTGGTGAAGTCTGAATTAAGGGTGCCTGCGGTCATGGTGTTGGTTTCGGGATAATATTTGAGGAAGACAACCGGTGAGGCAAAGTCTATTTCATCTGAATTGTTTGAAAAAGTTATATCCGAGTCTGTGTATACAGCTGCAAAGCTTTTGGTGATTGACATGTCGTTGTGTATTCCGGTGTAATCCGGAATAAATACTGTTGTGCCGTCCTCAAGCGTATCAAAGTAGCTGCTTTTTACTGCTTCGGAAAATGCTTCATAGCGGCTGAGATTTTTCCGGAAGTAAACATTCCAGGCTGCATTGTTAAGTGTGCATGTCAGAGAGACTGCAAATACTAAAGTGCTGAGTAATGCCATAACCGCTTTACTGTCTGTTTTAAAAACAGATTTTAATACAAGAAGAAAGAACGGAATAAGAAAGAAGTAGCTGTAGAATGATGTTACATAGGAGTAGCTGTTTGAACCGGCCCATTCTGCGTATTTTGGTGTGAAGCTGATAATGAGGTTTGGAGTAATAATGCCTGCGGCACAAAGGAAAATCAGGGGGGCTTTGTTTTTGATTTGCTTTATTTTCGGGAAAACAATGAAGAAACAGACTGCGGTTAAAGCCGGAGGTATCAGCATAAGAAGACTCAGAGATTCTTTCAATTCCTGCGGAGTAATGTATTTTTTAATAAGCATTGCAGCGGCAGGGAGTCCCGGTGTCATTCCGAATGAATATTTGAACAGTGCTTTGATACTTTGTGGAATATTTCCAAAATAAAGCTGTGCACCATCATAGTCGGAAGGATAAGCTCTTCTCCAAAGCACATATATGAGTACAAATGCAAGCAGAAAAAGAGTATGATAATGAGTGTCAATCAGAACATCAGCACTGTTTCTGAATATATTTCCCTTGTTTTTGTACATCGCGATGAGCAGGAAGAGAATTATGTACGCAGCACACGCTTCGTAGAGAAATGAAGCGATGAAAAGCAGCGCCGCACTTCTGATAAGGTAAATGTTTTTCTTCTTTTTATTGTAGTACTTCGTAAATTCATTAAGTGAAAAAAGCACAAGTCCGGACGGAATCTGGTGACCGATAATATATGAAACAAAAAGATTGTGCTGGTTTGATATGCAGGCAAATGAAATAAACAGAAGTGATGTGAGGAAAGCAGCCTCTTTGTTTACATTGTTTTTTACAAGGCAGTACAGTGCTGTCATATCAAATACAATTGAAAGTGCCGCACAGATTCTTACCGCTGCGGTACTGCTGAAAAAATACGGAATATACAGCAGAAAAGTCAGCGGAATATGACCGATTCGCCCATGCTTTGCATCATCAACTGCCGTCTGAAGAAGATTTCCCTGTTTTACCTGCATATATGTCAGTATATCATCATGTACTGTAAAAACACTTTCTGCGGTTATCATGAAAAATGAGGTGATGCAGATTATCAGCACTGATATACATAATGCTGTATTTATACGTTTGATAATATCACGACCTTATCTTCTTCTCTGTCCTTTGATAACCATGCCTATTACCTTGTGACCCGCATGTGATGCTATTGTGGAGCCTATTTTTACCGTTCTTTCCGGAGGGTAGCCTATGGCCTTCGTTATTTCCCTTTTAAATGCAGCAAATTCATTCGGAAGGCTTCCTTCAAGGAGGATATACGGAGTCTGCGGAATCATATTTTTCTTTGCAAGTTCAGTCATCTTCGGAATAATAGCCTTTTCGCCGCGAACTTTTTCAGTAACATGTGATTCACCGTCTGTTACAGTTATTACAGGTTTAAGTCCGAGGAGTTCTCCCATAAATGCAGCTCCTGCTGAAAGTCGGCCTGATCTCCTGACATATTCAAGGGTATACGATACAAAGTGGAGTTCTGTACATGAAAGCCATTCGTTTATAAATGAAATAATGTCATCAGAAGAGATTCCTCTGCCGGCTTTTTTGGCAGCTTCGATTACCGGGTAACCGTATGCAGCTGTATAGTTTAGGGAGTCGATAATATGAATTTTAAACTTTTCATTTGCTTCCGGATGATTTGCAAAAAATTCATCCCTTGCTGTCAGGGAGTTATTATAAGTTGACGAGCCAGTAGATGAGATGGATACATAGATAATCTCTGAATACCCTTCACCATAGAATTTTTCATAGGCTTCAGTGAACTGGTCAACTCTGACCTGTGAAGTTTTTGGAAAGTCGTTTGAAGAGGACATCATTTCATAGAACTCATCCTGAGTGAAATCAACACCCTCTGTATATTCATTTCCGTCAAATACAACAGTGAATCCAAGTACACATATACCGTATTCTTCGGCTGTTTTTACATCGATATCCGATGCGGAGTCAGTCATAATTTTAATTTTACTCATAAAAATATTCACTTCTTTTCATATTAATATTTTGTAAGTCTGCCTTCTGAACTCAGATCCGGATAATCCCACTGCCTCAGTACCTCATAAGCAGCAATTGCAACTGAATTGGAAAGGTTGAGACTCCGGAGAGTATTTCTCATAGGAATGCGAACGCATCTGTCTATATTATCGTGCAGAATTTTTTCATCTATACCGGCATCTTCTCTTCCGAAAATGATATACACATTATCATCAGGGTAGGAG
>CAMCOJ010000394.1 GCA_945876405.1 uncultured Ruminococcus sp. | reverse complement strand
AGGTATGAATAAAGACGATTTTGAGATTCTTATCAACGCTGATAAGGACAGCAGAACAGTTACAATCACAGACAACGGTATCGGTATGACAAAGGAAGAACTTGAAAACAACCTCGGTACCATTGCAAAGAGCGGCTCACTTGATTTCAAGTCAAACAACAACCTTGGTGAGGACGTTGATATCATCGGTCAGTTCGGTGTAGGCTTTTACTCAGCATTCATGGTAGCTGACAAGGTTACAGTAAAGTCAAAGGCATACGGTTCGGATACAGCTTATGAATGGCAGTCAGAAGGTGTTGAAGGCTATACCATTGATGAATGTGACAAGACAAATCCGGGTACTGAGATAACTCTCCACATTAAGGAAAACACAGAAGACGAATCCTATGATGAGTATCTTGAACAGTACAGACTTCAGTCCATTATCAAAAAGTATTCAGACTACATCAGATTCCCTGTTAAAATGGACGTTGAACATCAGCGCAAGAAGGAAGGCACAGAGGACGAATACGAGAAGTTTATCGAAAGAGAAACTATTAACAGTATGATTCCAATCTGGAAGAAAAACAAGAGCGAGCTTAAGGACGAAGACTATAACAGCTTCTACAAGGAAAAATTCTATGACTATACAGATCCTCTAAAGTATGCTCATGTAAAGACAGAGGGTACAGCAACATACAACGCACTTCTCTACATTCCTTCAAAGGCTCCTTATGACTACTATACAAGAGAGTACGAAAAGGGACTTCAGCTTTATGCAAACGGTGTTCTTATTATGGACAAGTGTGCTGACCTTCTCCCTGACTACTTCAGCTTTGTAAAGGGTCTGGTTGACTCGGAAGACCTTTCACTTAATATCTCAAGAGAAATGCTTCAGCATGACAGACAGCTCAAGCTCATTGCCAAGAGCATCGAAAAGACAATCAAGAATGAACTTTCAAAGATGCTTAAGAATGAACGTGAGAAGTATGAAGAATTCTACAAGGCATTCGGACTTCAGCTCAAGGCCGGTGTATATTCATCATACGGCATGAACAAGGATACTCTCGTAGACCTTCTTATGTTTAATTCATCAAATGAAGACAAGCTCACAACACTTGACGAGTATGTTTCAAGAATGAGAGAAGACCAGAAGTACATCTACTATGCTTCAGGCGAGAGTATCCAGAGAATTAAGAATTTACCTCAGACAGAAATGGTTCTTGACAAGGGATACGAAATTCTTTACCTCACAGAAAACGTTGACGAATTTGCAATAAAGATGCTTATGAACTACAAGGAAAAGCAGTTCATGTCAGTATCTTCAGGTGACCTTGATATTGAAACACCTGAAGAGAAGGAGGAAATCAAGGCTAAGGCAGAGGAAAACAAGGAAATGTTCGCATTCATGAAGGAAACTCTTGCTGATAAGGTTAAGGAAGTAAGACTTTCACAGAGATTAAAGACACATCCGGTATGCCTTACAAGTGATGGTGATCTTTCAGTTGAGATGGAAAAGGTGCTTAACTCAATGCCGACAGACAACAAGGTTAAGGCTGAAAAGGTTCTTGAAATCAACCCTGACCACAGCATATTTGCAAAGCTTCAGGAACTATATGCAAATGATAAGGACAAGCTTAAGAAGTATACACAGCTTCTCTACACACAGGCTCTCCTTATTGAAGGAATTTCCATCGAAAATCCTGTTGAATTCTCAAATATGATTTGCGACCTTATGACAGAATAATATATATACCAAAAGCCAGTCCCGCGGGACTGGCTTTTATACATCAAATCCGGATATGAATTTATTTTTATGAGGATTGCTGCGTACAGGAGTATTGTTTTCAGAAACAAGCTGGACATCATTCAGAACAAATCCGGAAATATTTATTTCGGAGAGTTCCATGCTCTTAAGTGATTTCTGAATTTCCTCATCCGGAGTGAAACGGTTTCTTACTACGAAGAAATTTAAATCTGCTATCTCAGCAAGTACAGCAGCATCGGCAAATGCATTTACAGGTGGTGAATCAATTATTATATAGTCAAACATTTCTTTGAGATTGTATATGGAACAGAGTGTTTCTGTACGTGCCAGCAAACCGGTAGGATTTCCGGTTACATCTCCCGGGGAAAGAACAAAGAGTGAGTGGTATTCTGTAAACAGAATAGCTTCTTTTGCCGGCATGGAACGAAATGCAATATCATACAGACCAGGTGCTGAAGCATCGATGCTGAACGCACGTGCAAGTCTTCTGTTCCTGAGATTGCAGTCAATAAGAAGTACACTTTTGCCTTCAGCAGCAGCTGTTATGCCAAAATTTATGGCAGCAGTAGTTTTTCCGTCACCGTTTACAGCGCTTGTAAAGAGAATTATATTGTGATTTTTTTCAGTCATCTTGTCAACAGATGTACAGAACATTCTGAATGCATCAAAAAAAGATATACTGGTTTCAGGACCAATCATTATTGTGTTATTGTCCGGGTTATATGAAGATGTATCCGAGCGGGTGTTCTGTTTTTTCAGATGGACTGAGTTTCTGATGAATCTGGTATTCAGTGTATCTGACTGAACCGGAGATTTATGAGAGGGTATACGTGCAACTACCGGAATCTGGTATCTGCTGAGAGATTCTGCCGATGACTGAATAAACTGTCTGCTGTTTTTCTTCAGGTATAAAACGGAAAGCACTATGCCTGTCTCTTATACACATCTGACGCTGCCGACGATACTCCTTGTG
>CAMCOJ010000393.1 GCA_945876405.1 uncultured Ruminococcus sp. | reverse complement strand
CTTTGTTCATGTTTTCCTCCGTTATTTTATAAATGCTCCGCCGATAACTGCAGCAAGGCAGATCAGGGCAACAGCAGCCGTAAAAATATAATCCTTTTTAGAAAATCTTACGGGAAATTCATATCCCGGATCCTCCATCCGGGAAATACGGTTTTCAATTTCGTTCTGAAGTTCGGTCAGGTCTGTGTTTTTCATTTTTAATGAGCCGGGTAAAATTCCGGCACTCCTTTCTGTTAGTTTGTGTTACCGGCGCTGCTTTCAGGCAGATTTTTTAAACCGGTTTTTTTCAGTATTTCCTTTGCGGCCTGTGAGGGTACGCCTATCATACGGGTGCGGTCATCTGTAAAAACAAAACTGACTCTGCGTCCCGAAGGTTTGTTATACTGTTTAGCATTTTCAGCGTAATGATTTGTGAGAAATCTGACATTCTGGTTTGACGAACCGCGAAGGCCGGCGTTGTCGTCAAGTTCTTCGATATACGGCCCGTCAATGAGTATGTCGGTCATTTCCAGAAGTTTAAGAACAGCTTCCTCACCGGAATTTTTCAGTTCGTCACAGGTGTATCCGGTGTAGATAATTACCCCGAAGTCACTGCGTTCCTTTTTTACAGTTTCAAGAAGGCTGCACAGTCTGTCAGCCTGATAAAACGGTTCGCCGCCGCTTATAGTTATTCCTTCTGTATCCGGCGAGGAAATGATAAGTGAAGCAAGTTTATCTATACTGATATTTTCTCCGCCTTCGCAGGACTGCATATGTTCTGCGATGCATCCGCGGCATCTTCGTTCGCACCCCTGAACCCACAGCACAAATCTGAAAAACGGACCAAGAAGGTCCGTTTTTTCTGTATACCATGAAATTTTTATGCAGCCTTCTTCAGCATGGTTTTTTATTATTTTCACGTTGTTAAGCTTTGATTTCCCTGCTTACAGCTTCAAAGTCTGCTGTTATTTCATTTTCAGGCTTTGAGGTAACAAGTGAAGCTATAACCATTGCGATGCCGCCTGCAATAAATGCCGGAAGAAGTTCGTATATATCCCAGCTGCCGCCGAGAGGTCTTACACAGAACTTCCATACGAATACTGTAACCGCACCTGTGATGAGACAGGCAACAGCACCGTATTTGTTTGAACGCTTCCAGAAAAGTGAAGCTATCATAAGCGGCCCGAATGTAGCACCGAAACCTGCCCATGCGAAAGAAACAATTTTGAATACTGAACTGTCAGGATTCCATGCGATAAATACTGAGATAACAGCAATGAAAACAAGAACAAGTCTTGCGATTAACATGGACTGCTTGTCTGTAAGCTTAATCCTGAACACACCTTTGATGAAGTTTTCCGACATACTTGATGAAGCTGCGAGAAGCTGTGAATCGGAGGTGGACATTGTACATGCGAGGATACCTGCAAAGATAAGACCTGCAAAGAGAGCGGCGAGTATGCCGTTTTCACTCATGAGTGTAGCCATCTTCATAATGACTGTTTCAGAGTCATTTCCGCCGAGTGTTTCAATCTTTCCGCCTGCTGAAAGTGCATTACCGATTACACCGATAAATACAGCCACTGTCATTGAGATAACAACCCATACTGAAGCAATTCTTCTTGAAACCTTAATCTTTTCAGAATCTTCGATAGCCATGAATCTGAGAAGAATGTGAGGCATACCAAAATAACCGAGACCCCATGCAAGTGTTGAAATTACAGTAACAGGACCGTAGTGTGTGGCTGTACCTGTTTCAGGATTATGAAGTTCTGAGAGTGAAAGATAACCGGTGAGTCCCTTTGCGTTTTCAATAACTGCGTCGAAGCCTCCTGCACTTCCGATACCGAATACAACGATTATAATAAGTGCAGCGGTCATTGCGATACTCTGGATAAGGTCGGTGGTACTTGCAGCGAGAAATCCACCTATACTTGTGTATGCAATAATAATCAGAGCACTGAGGAACATTGAGAAATGATAGTCCCATCCGAACAGTGTTCCGAAGAGCTTTCCGCATGCAGCAAATCCTGAAGCTGTGTACGGAATGAAGAATATAAGTATGATAAGAGCTGAGATACCCATGATGACATTGCTCTTTTCTCTGTAACGCTTTGAGAAAAATTCAGGTATTGTAATGGCATCAAGTTTATGCGAGTAGATTCGAAGTCTCTTTGCTGTGAGAAGCCAGTTGAGATACGTACCGGCAGCAAGTCCGATAACCGTCCAGCCCACATCACAGAGACCGGTAAGATAAGCAAGTCCCGGAAGACCCATAAGCAGATAGCTGCTCATATCCGAAGCTTCTGCACTCATCGCTGTAACTATCGGTCCGAGTTTTCGTCCGCCCAGATAAAAATCACCAACGTCGTTGTTTTTCTTAGAAGCTCTGATACCTATCAGAACCATCATAAGAAGGTAAGCGATTATGGTGATAAGAATACAAACCACATTCGTTTTCATAGATTTTTTTCGACAAAGATTTTTAAAATATCTCCGTCACTTCCTCCTTAATAAAAATTTACCTATATTATTATAGCGGAAAAATGCACACAGGTCAATGTCTTTATACTGTTACACGGTCATAATACTAAAAAAATATTATTTTTGGTTTAAAACTTTTTATAACCGGTTCAGAAAAATATTTTTAAATACTATTGACACAACCCCCGTTTAGTGATATAATATTTCTTGCAGTCAAGAACGCGGGATGGAGCAGCTCGGTAGCTCGTCGGGCTCATAACCCGAAG
>CAMCOJ010000392.1 GCA_945876405.1 uncultured Ruminococcus sp. | reverse complement strand
TAAGAGACAGATAAGCACCTGTGCCATTGATACAAAGCTATGCTTCCTTAATCCGTTCCAGGAATTTATATATAACAAGTTCGGCAAGCTCCCCAAGAGAAAAAAGCCCGATAAACGGGAAAAGAATTTCTTTTACATAGATATCAAGGACATTACACCCGATTTCCTTTATGAATTTGCGGCAAGGTTCCACGAGTTCGGCAAGGAGCATCAGACCATTGTATATTTTGATGAATGTGTTGCGATATTCTCGCCGACAGTCATATCCGATAAAAAGGACGAGTGGAACAAGTGGGACGACTTTTTTAGAAAGCATAGGCATCTTGGTTTTGACTGCATTCTGATACCGCAGTCGACCAAGCTTATTTCTCGCAAGGTCATTGAATACTGTGAATATGAGGTAAGACACTACAACCGCAAGCATCAAGGCTTTCTGGGCTTTATATTTTCGTCCTTTGCAGGCGGATTGTTCAGCTATTCCACCTACTGGCGGGGAATACGGGGAAAGCCGCTTGACAGCGGTTTCTATACATACAAGCCGCTATATGGTCAGATGTACAACAGTTACAGTATGTTTGACAGCACACTTGCACCGTACAAGGCGGAATGGGAAAAGAAAAAAGCCCTGATGTCCCAACTCTGCGGACTGCTTGAAGTCCGCAAAAATGAATTACAAAACAGTTCAGCTGCGGCGTGCATCACAGCTCAGAGCACGACCGAATGTAATACAAAGGAGTGATTAATATATGGTTGTTACTCAGTCAATTTTATCTTTTTTGCTCAGTATCATTATATCCCTTGGCGGTTCTGTTACCGTTGATAATGTAGGACAGGACTTTTCTACTATATATAATAATCAGAATCCATTTGTACAAAATCAAATTGATCAATGTGCTTTGGCTGTTGATCCAACAGGTCAGCTTATGACGAATCTAAAAAGCGAAAGCATTAAGTTAACAACTGAAATGCTTTACGATATCCAAGGCGGCAGGGTCTCAAATCAGGTTATTCAGGAATCAATTGGTATTGATGCCTGGAAAGATTTTGTAAACAGCAATCAAAACAATGTTGCAGGCTTCGGAAAAAGAATATCAACAACAGACGGATATAAACTAAGTTTTTATGTTGACCGCCACCCGAGTTATGACCCCGATACAGGAAGATTCAGTGAGTATGTTGTTTGGTATGATGTTACTGATTCTGACGGTAATGTTGTAAAACGTGCTTATTTAATGGAAAATAGAATTTATGGATTTAAAGATGAGGTTGATGCAACTACTGCGTTGGGCAATTCGTATATTGACAAAGACGGAAAATTTCATTTCTTATCATACGACGGTAGGGAACTTGAAATTGTTGATTGTGCAAACCTGTTCCCAGCAGGAACAAGCGGACAATTTACGCCTGCCGCATTCGGCGATGGAACTATCGGACAAATAACAGATGCAACTATCGCAGGCACTGAGATCGGGCAGCTTCCTATAGCTGCCGACGGGTCTATCATACTTCCCGACGGTACTAAAGTATATCCGAATGCTGACGGCACATATAGCATTGACAACAGTGTCTACAGCCCCACATACAACATCAGTAATTATGATGATTCCGCATTGTTGGGGCTTCTCCAACAGCTTTTGACAAGAATTGACGAACTCGAAAACAAGCTTGAATTTGAAAAGGAAAAAGAGGAAGACAAGGAACTTGAAGAAAAGCAGGAGGAAGCTATTGAAGATTTGGAAGAAGCTGCGGCAGAAGCTGAAGATGTTCTATCGCAATATACATATTCATCTACAAGGTGGGCGAATATATTCCCGTTTTGCATTCCTTGGGACTTTGTAAGGGGTGTCAAGCTCCTATCTGCTTCACCTGTTGCGCCAAGATTTACAATACCTTTCGAGATACCTGAATTTGGCTCTTTTAAAGGTTATAAGACTGAAATAGTCTTGAATTTTTCGGACTATGAAAAATATTTTAAGCCTGTAAGGTGGTTCACAACAACTTTTTTTCTTATTTCCCTGGGATTTATAACCTTTAAAATCGTTAAGGGGGCTGCATAAATGGATTTTTTTCAATGGATTGGAAGCAATTTAAAAGATTTGCTTGATTCGTTTCTTAAGCTTTTCCCGTCTTCGCCAATTTTATATTTAACTACAAATTCGGAGATAAAGACTATTTTAGGCTATGTAAATTGGTTTTGCCCGATTTACCTTTGGATATCCATTCTTGAAAACTGGCTTGTTTGTATATTGGTGTGGTATGCGGTTCAGATCGCTTTACGCTGGGTAAAAGCTATTGAATAGTTCCGAACGGCGGAAACCGAGCTTGCGAGGAGGCTCCGCCGCTTCGGAACATTCAATAGCATAGTTGTAGGAGGTAAAAATGAAAAACATACAGAAATCTATCCGAATGTCCCAGGATATTTATGAGTATATAGCCGCATTTGACGGCAAAAACTTCAACGATAAGTTTGAAAACTGCGTTAAATTCTGCAAGGAGCAAAACTATTCTTTAAAGATCCGCAAAAAATTCCTTGAAGAGCAGGTTAAAAGCCTTTCCGAGCAGATACAGACATACAGGGAAATTCTATCAGGGCTTGAACGTATTCAGAGCTATGTTAATTTCGCTTGTGATTTTGTATCACAAAAGTGATGAGCTGCGGTGTGCATCGTAGCTCTGAACATAGCAGAATGTCTGTCTCTTATACACATCTCCGAGCCCACGAGACAGGCAGAAATC
>CAMCOJ010000391.1 GCA_945876405.1 uncultured Ruminococcus sp. | reverse complement strand
CGTTTTCTTATTGTTGCCATAATCTGAATACCTCCTATTATTCAGGCTTATGACATACTTCTACTTCATCATTATAGCGCCTTACAATACTGTAGTCAAGGCCATTTGCAGAAAATATGTCGATATATTTGGACACTCACAGGACAGCCGAAAAAGAAAATAAAGCAAATGTGAAAATCCGCTGTCCCTCTGTCCGAACGGCTTAAATACGTTGTTTACGCTGTCCGAAGAAACGTCCAAGACTATGTCTTTGGACATCTCGGACGTCCCGGACAGCATTTTTGAACTTTACCTTATAATATAATAGAGCGAAAGTTAGTTTTCACTCCCTTGTACCCTCTGACCTCTCTGTTGTCAACGGAAATATGATTTGTCGGGGTCATACCCCACTTTGATGAATTGCTCCGAAGCCAGGTGCTGAATGTGTTCTGATTGAGTATGTTCATCAGATTTTTGTGACACCAATCCACATAAGCAGAGTAGAGAGCCTGGGTGCTTTCGGAATATCCGCTGCCGAAGGAGATATAGCTCCTGTCCTCTAAAAATTCGGGAATGTTGCAGTTGTCGGACATAATTTCGGATATGTTTCGTTTTGTTTTTTCCGAAATCGTAAATCTGAAATTGTTCCGAATGAGCCGACGCAGTCCGTCAAACATCCAGCAAAATATCTTTTCTTTTTCCGCAATCAGCTTCTCCGCAAGGAATGGGTCATTCTTCCTGTTTTCGGGAACAGGCTTTGTTGTGAGAATTATCATACGCCTTGCAAATCCGTCCGATTTGTCATATAACGCCTTTGGAGAGCCGTTTCCTAAGCAAAGGAAACGGGAGTACAGCATAGCCTGCTGTGACTGCTGCCCCTTTGCTTCAACATCAACGGGTATCTCCGCAGTAATGAGATTTTTTATGTAGCCTGTCGAGGAAAAGGCGTTCATCTGCATATCATCATCAAGCATAAGCAGCTTGTTCTGCAGATTGTATCGAAAAAACTTGTCCGTTTCGATACGCTGAAAGTTTCCCGTTATCATAGCAGACTTAAAAATCTCCTGCAACACTATCCCGATACGGCTCTTGCCCTCACCGCCGTTTCCGATGATGAACAGCATAGACTGTCCCTTTGTGGACGGAATAAGGCAGTAGCCGAGATATTCCTGCAAGGTCGTAATGTCCGCCATATCAAGCATATCCGAAAGAAATAACATAAATTCTTCGGGATAATATACTCCGTTCCATATGTCCGGATCGTAATTTACGTTCAGACGATTGGTGCAGAATCGTATTTCCTCCAGCCAAGTACCGTCTGTTTTCAGTATTCCGTTATTAAGATGAATTTCGTCTTCCTTCGGAATTATCGGCTCGGAGAAGCAGCAGAGCTTCAACGCTTCTGTAAGGCGTTTCACAACGGCAGCAACGTTGTTTGTAACGTAAGGCATTACAATCTCCGATATTTTGTGAGATATTATGTCCTCGCTGACCTCTCCGTTATAATCGTAAAATCTGTTTTCGGAAAAGATAATCGGGTAATTATCTGAAAACTCCTTGCATAATAACGGCTCGTTTATCTTTCCCTTTTCATCAAGCCACGCAGGAGATTCACGCATCAGGCAGCACCTCCCAAGTATTCAAGCAATGCAGCCTTGCTGATAAGTATCTTCCCACGCTTACCCTGACCTGTCCTTATGTAAGGTATTTTATGCTGTGCCACAAGCTGGCGGACGGTGTGTTCCGAAAGTCCGCTGACAGCCTGTGTGCATTCCTTTATTGTCAGCATTTCCACAGGCTCGGCAGAGCGTTCGGGAGGTTTATCCTTTTGTGTATCACTCTCATTCCCAATGAGCTGGGTCAAAAGTGCAACGATCTGTGCCATAATTTCTCTTTTGTTCTCCATAGTAAATTCTCCTTATCTTTCTATACGGTTTGTTCTTGTTCTTTCGGGTTCTATGAAATGGCTCATATTCTCTCGTATCTCACTGTCAATAGCACTTTTGTCTATGGAATCAAACTCACCGAGCTTTCGGAAAATATTATCCGTAAACAGGCTGATACCTGTTGCAAGTGCCTTGCTTATTCCCGTAAGTCCTCGGTTATACTGATCTGAATATACAAGGGCGTTCAGAGCAAGTACCGCCTTAATAAATGACTGCTTTATAATGGAAAGCTGTTTGGTGAGCTTGTCAATGATCGACCTGCTTTCGGATATTTCCTTGTCAGCTTCGGCAATGCGGTTTTTAGTTCTGTCAATGAAAATTTGAACCATTTCAATCGGAGTCTTGTCCTTCATCTGTGACCAAGGCAGACGAAGCTCATCACTAACAAGTTGGTCAATAGCGTGATTTTCGTTCTGCAGCTCCCTGATTTTTTCTTCCGCATCGGTTTTATCATCTTTGAACGGAATGCCAAGTGCCTGACGTATATACAGTATCTCCGTTGTTTTCGTATCTCGTTTCTCCTTGACTTTACGAATCTCACGCTCCAATTCCGAATACCTCTTATTAAGCTCAAGCTGTTCATTGTATTCATTTTCGGCAGCTTTCAGCTTTTTCTCAGCCTTACCTTCAAGCTCCTGCAGCTTCATCTTTTCAATTTCAACAGCGTTTGCAGCATCGCTTACACGCCTTTCGGAAGATTTGATTTTTTCCTCACGTTTATCAAGCTCCGAGCTGCGGTCAGCCAAACGGGACAGGCTTTCCGATTCTTTAACGGAAATTTCCGCTTCACGCTTTTCAAGTGCCTGCATAC
>CAMCOJ010000390.1 GCA_945876405.1 uncultured Ruminococcus sp. | reverse complement strand
GATTAACAGATGTGCTGAATTTAAAAAGGGTGTCAGCAGTTTTGGAGTTATGATTGAGGATTCAGAAAATCTTTCTGTTCCCAAGAGCCTTGAAAATACTATGCGTGAATACCAGAAATATGGTTTCAGATGGCTGAAGACAATATCAGGTTATGGTTTCGGCGGTATTCTGGCTGACGATATGGGCCTTGGAAAGACAATTCAGGCTATATCACTTATGCTCAGTGATAAGCAAAATTCTGAAAATCATAAGCCGAATCTTGTTGTATGTCCGGCCTCCCTTACTCTGAACTGGGAAAATGAAATAAAGCGCTTTGCGCCGGAGCTGAATACTCTTGCTGTCACAGGAACTATTGCGGAGAGAGAACTTCTTATTTCAGATGCTGAAAAATATGATGTAGTAATAACGCCGTATTCACTTATTACACGTGATATTGACAAATACGAAAATATAGATTTTCATATTCAGTTTATTGATGAGGCGCAGTATATAAAAAATCAGAATACGCAGGCGGCAAGAGCGGTAAAGACAATAAAGGCTGATACAAGATTTGCCCTCACTGGTACGCCGGTTGAGAACAGCCTTGCAGAACTCTGGAGTATATTTGACTATATCATGCCGGATTATCTTTACAGTTATACGTATTTCAAGAAGAATTTTGAAGCTCCGATTACTGCGAAAAAAGAGGAAAAAGTAGTAAAGGCTCTTCAGAAAATCATTTCTCCGTTTGTGCTCAGACGTATGAAGAAGGAGGTTCTTAAGGAACTTCCGGACAAGACGGAAACGGTTATGTATGCAGGTATGGGCGAGGAGCAGAGCAGTCTCTATTCTGCAAACGTTGCGGATGTTAAGGAAACTCTTAAAAAGGAAATCAAGGACGGAAGTGACCGTATTAAGATTCTTGCAATGCTTACACGTCTCCGTCAGATTTGCTGTGATCCGTCGCTTGTCTATGACAATTACAACGGAGGCAGCGCCAAGCTTGAACAGTGCATGGAGCTGGTTTCAAACTGCGTTACTTCCGGTCATAAGATTCTGCTCTTTTCACAGTTTACTTCCATGCTGGATATAATTTCAGAAAGACTTGAAAGGGAAGGAATCAGCTTTTATACTATTACCGGAAAAACAAAACCTGCTGAACGAATAAGGCTTGTCAGTCAGTTTAACGAAGATGATACGAATGTTTTTCTGATTTCTCTGAAAGCAGGTGGTACCGGTCTTAATCTGACGGGTGCGGATATTGTAATTCACTACGATCCGTGGTGGAATCTTTCAGCCGAAAATCAGGCTTCTGACCGTGCATACAGAATCGGGCAGAAGAGAAATGTACAGATATACAAGCTTATCACAAGCAGGACTATTGAGGAGAAGATTATCAGGCTGCAGGAGAAGAAGTCGGAACTCTATGATATTGCTGTGAACGGTGAAGGCGATATTATGAAGATGAGTGCGGATGATATTTTGAGTATACTTGAGTAAAAAATCAGCCAGTCAAAATGACTGGCTGATTTTTTATGAACCGGTTCCGCTGTATCTTGATGCGCCGAACATCCAGAGTTTGTAGCTGAGGAAGAAGAAAAATGCTCCGAACATCGGGGAGAGCCATGAGAGGAGCGGGACTTCGTCCGGTCTCAGAATTACAAGACTCGGGTAGTAGGCGATAAATGCGATAGGCATTATGAAAGTAAAAATAAAGCGGAAAACAGGGCTGAAGATTGTAATAGGATACCTTGCATAGTCCTTGAATCTGAAAACGAAATCAAGTATGTAGAATGAATTCTGTATCCAGAAACATGCTGCGGAGGCGGCGTTCTGGAGGGCAATCATAACAAGTGATGCTGTCAGCACGAAAATGATGACTTTGAGTATCATAAGAGGTGTAACTGCCAGACCGATTTTGCTCCATGAATAGCAGAGAGTGCCTATGCCGAACGCAAGCTGTCCCAGTCCCTTTATGTCAAATACCTCCGACTGATAATAGAAAAATATATTTATCGGACGGAAACAGTATTTGATGAAGTCACCGGAGTAAACATACATTCGCAGGCTCCAGTTGTTATCAAAAAAGCACTGAACCGGTGTCAGTGAAATAAGTGAAAATCCGTACAGGAAGAGCATTTCATAATAGCCCCATCCGTTTACAGAGGGGAAGTTTTTGAAGAGAATCCAGAAGCTGACAAATCCCGAGATATTGGTGAATATCATACCGATAGTGGAAATGATAAAGTCAGCTCTGTAGCTCATTTTACTCTTCAGGTCCTGGGCGAGAATTTTTCCGTATATGCGAAGGTAGAAACCTAAACCTTTGTTTTTCATGATTAACCTCCGTTCACTGTAATCTGGCGGAGTGATGTTTTCCAGAAGAGTTTGCTAATAACGACAGTTGCGATGCACCAGAAAAGCTGTGTACCGAGTATGGTGCCTGCTGATTTAATATCAGGTTCACCGTTGAGAAGAATGGTAAGAGGTGCATTGTATATTGACTGGAAGGGCAGATATGAAACAATGGTTTTAAGCGGTTCCGGAAAGAATGCAATCGGTATTGTCGCACCGGAGAGCAGGAGAACGATAACCTGTTTCATGATATTTATTCCCCATGTTGATTCTGTAAAGAGACATATTGTTCCTGTGAAAAAATCAATATTGTAGTTGATAATTATAGCCAGTACCACGGAAACAATAAACAGAATTATATTTATTCCGAAGTGTATTGCACCGTGTGTAATACAGAAACA
>CAMCOJ010000389.1 GCA_945876405.1 uncultured Ruminococcus sp. | reverse complement strand
ACGTTTGAGGGGCGTGTGTCTTTGGCGTACGGGTTCAAGTCCCGTCGCTCGCATTTGAAGAGGAACTATCGAAAGATGGTTCCTTTTTGTTTTGTATAAATATGAGTTTATTATTTGTCTGGGAAAAAAATCCTGATTGTTTTTCTTTATTGAACTTGACATAATTCACTGTATAGGGTAGAATAATATAGTACAGAAATTTTTAGAAACCGGAGATTTTTAATATGGCACTTGATAATGTCGGATTTATTGGACTTGGATTAATTGGTGGTTCAATCGCAAAAAAACTAAAGAAAAATAATCCTGATATAAAAATATATGCATCGGCCAGGAGACAGGAAACAATTGACAGTGCGTACAGCTGCGGAATAATCGATAATGCAGTGTCCTGTTCTTTAACTGATTTTTCAGACTGTGATTATATTTTTTTGTGTGCACCGGTAATACATAACATTGAATATCTTAAGCAGCTCAGACCTGTTATAAAGGAAAGCTGCATAATAACTGATGTTGGGAGCACCAAGTCTGAGATACATGAAGAAGTAATAAAACTCGGACTTGAAAAGAATTTTATTGGCGGTCACCCTATGACGGGGTCTGAGAAAACCGGGATTGAAAATGCAGACGATTATCTTCTTGAAAATGCTTATTATATTATAACACCTACATCTCAAAATACCGAAGAACAGATAACCGAATTTTATTCGGTTGTTAAATCTCTTGGCTCCATACCAATGATACTTGATTATAAAAAGCATGATTATGCTACTGCTTCAATCAGCCATTTGCCTCATATGATTTCATATGCTCTCACAAACCTGATAAAGAATATTGATGATCAGGACGGAACTATGAAAACCATAGCTGCAGGTGGTTTCAGAGATATGACCAGAATTGCTGCATCTTCGCCGGTTATGTGGCAGAACATTTGCCAGTCAAACAGGGAACAGCTTCTAAAACTGATGGATCTTTATATTACTGAGATAACTAATCTGAAAAAATCAATAGAGAATTGTGATAAAAATGAACTGATTGATTATTTTCAAAGTGCAAAGGATTACAGAGATTCGCTGTTTGTTCCGAATAAACGTTCAGGCACTGTTTGTTATGAAGTGTTTGTTGACCTCGTTGATGAGGCGGGCGGAATAGCTATTGTAGCCAGTATGCTTGCATTTAAAGGAATTAATATTAAAAATATTGGTATTATTAATAACCGTGAGTTTGAACAGGGTGTACTCCGTATAGAATTTTACAGTCAGGACGAGCTTGATTTTGCTATAAAAGTATTAAGTGAGAAAAATTATAAAATCTACTTCCGATAATTAATATACAGGGCAAAAAAATGAACAAAGAAAATTGGCTTAAAGTGGATAACGTATCGAAGATATTCCTTGCAACATATAATGAACGTGATACCCGCAGTTTACGTGTTAGCTGTACGCTTAATGAAGATATTGACCCGTATTTACTTGGAAATGCACTGCGTAAGACTATTTCTGCCAGAAATATCTTTCAGGTACGCATACGCAGGGGTGTTTTCTGGCATTATATAGAGCATACAGATGATATTCCTGAAGTATCAGAAGAGCATGGAAGACCTTGTCCGCTTCTTTACGGAAAAAATTTTAAAGGCGGTCTTCATTACAAAGTAACATATTACTATGATAAGATTAATATTGATATTTTTCATGCACTTACTGATGGTACCGGAGCTTTGGAATTTCTTAACATGCTGGTTATAAATTATCTGAAATTAAAATATCCTGAAAAATTTTCAGAAACATTTATTGGTTCTGGAGTTTCAGCCGGTGAACTTGAATCGGACAGTTTCAGTCAGTACTATGAAAAAGGTGCAAAGATTAATTTATCTGCCAAAAAAGCATATCATATCAGAGGACTCAAACTTCCGTATGATCAGTTGCAGTTTTTTAATGTAAAAATGCCTGTTAAACAGCTGACTGACCAGGCGAAGATGATTGGAGTAAGCTTAACAAGTTATGTGACGGCGAGACTTATGATGTCGATTTACAGAGACATGCCGGTACTTAAACGTGGCCTTCCGATAACAGTAAGCATTCCGGTAAATCTCAGAAATTATTATTCGTCGGAAACATCAAGGAATTTTTTTAACAGTGTTTATTTATATCATGTCTTCTCCGGAGATGAGAAAACTGATGAACTTGCATTCCTGCTTGACAAGCAGCTTCGCAGCAATATTTCTCCTGAGAATATTCGTCTTCAGATGAATCACTATCAGAGACTTGAGCATATTCCTCTGTTAAGAATAGTTCCTCTGGTTTTAAAACAGCCTGTTATTCGTTTCTTTACAAAAAAAGAAGCCAAAAATGTATCAGCGGTTATATCGAATCTTGGTATAATGAAAATGCCTGAAGAAATGCAGGAATATATAAAAGACTATGCGATATACTGCAGTCATAATGAATTGTATATTTCTATGTGCACTTATAATGGCACACTAACGTTTGGCATAACTACCGGTTGCAGAAATACTGAAGTTCTCAGAAATTTTATAACCGGATTTTCAAAGGACGGAATAGAGGTTGAAGTAAATGCAACGGAGGTGATTCGTTCATGAAGAACTGTCCTGTCTGCAATATCAAGGTCGGAGGAAATCTTGATTTCTGTCCGCTTTGTCAAAATGAACTTGCAGGGGAACAAACTGAGGCAAGATGTTTTTTTCCACCTGAGATAGAACTAAGAAAAAAATCCACGATTTATAAG
>CAMCOJ010000388.1 GCA_945876405.1 uncultured Ruminococcus sp. | reverse complement strand
GATAATAAGCGATGAATCAGCAGACTCATGGATTGATATGATAAAAAGATATATTGATCTCAGGGTAAGCGGAATAATGGATGCAAATCATAGAAATTATTACGATGAATGTGCAGCTTTTATAGCAGCATTAGGAGAAACGATGGAATCACGTGGTATGGCTGATGCAAAAATAAAGCTTTTGATGCAGTATAGAGATAAATATTCCAGAAGAAGAGCGTTTATTGCAGAGTTAAAGAAGTTCGGACTTCCTGAATGAGAAATATTTGTGAGAAAATAATTCAAACGGTATCTGTTATAGTGAACGAAAAAAATATTTTTTACATTAAGGATATGAATATAAATCAAGGAGAAATACACTAATGAAAAGAAAATTTATATTTGCCTCAGCAATTGCAGTCGGTATATGCATAACGCCGGTAATCGTAAATGCTGAAACAGAAATATTAAAAGATTCAGGAATTGATTATACTGAAACTGTATCAACGATAAATAACCCCGGTGCAGGATATACTTCAGCAGTATGGTATGAGTGCAGACCGGGTGATACGCCTGTAAAAAATCCGAATGGAAATTTAGTCGTTTTGTTTGTGGATATAGGGGCATTTTCAGGCAGTATAAACGGTGAAAAAGATTATGACCTTGATGAAAGTTTTTTCACGGGTATTCGCGGAACTCTGGAAAATTGCAGAAATAACGGAAGTACAGTAGGAATGCGTTTCCGCTATGATGCAATTGGTAAATCAAACCCCGAACCTGAAACATTTGAAAAAATTCTTGATCATATTCATCAGATTGCTGATGATGGATTTCTGAATGACTATGAAGATATTATTATGTATGTCGAAAGCGGATTTGTCGGTGCCTGGGGAGAACAGCACAGCGGTAAATTTACTTCGGTTGAATATAAGGCAAAACTTCTTGATGAACTTTTGAAAATTGTCCCTGAAAGCATTTCTGTCACAGTCAGAACTCCGAATATTATCTGTGAATGGGCAGGAATTGAAACGGGTGAAATTGCCGGATACATAACTGAAAGCGGTTCGGATGCTGCGAGGATCGGGTTATATAATGATGGATATATGGGTTCTGATTCTGATTTGGGAACATATAATAATCCGTCAAGAAGAGAATCTGTGGAATTTATGAAAAAACAAATGACACATGCTTATTATGGCGGTGAATTTTCAGGAAATATCGAATTAGCTCAGCAGTATGATACATATTTGCCTGAAAATTCAATTGCGGAAATGTATGACACACATTTGAGCTATATCAATTCAAATATCTGGGACCTGTATAAAGAGCATATTTATACAGCCGATTTAAATGTTCAGAATTGTGATAATTCAGCGTATTATGGTGAAACAGTATACAGATTTATGCGTGACCATATCGGGTACAGATTTGTTCTGCGTGACAGTGATCTGACATCAGAAACGAAACAGGGCGGAGATGTTACAGTAAATTTCAGAATTGAAAATACAGGTTTTGCAAACCCGATAAAATTTCAGAATTCCGAGGTAATTCTTGAAAAAGACGGAAAATATATGATTTGCGATACTGATATTGATGACAGAGAGTGGTTCTCGACAGAAACAGTTTCAGAGGTATTGAACCTAAAACTGCCATCAGATATTGAGACAGGGGACTGGAATATTTATCTGAAGCTGACAGCCGGAAATACTGATGCTGAAGATACCAAAAGAACTGTGCAGTTTGCCAATAATAACATTTATAACAGTTCACTCGGAGCAAATTATCTTGGTACTGTTACAGTAAAAGAAGATTTACATGCAGCAAATCAGAATTTTTATGAAGTGGGAAATAAGGTTTCAAACGGCATAATTTACGATTATAACGGTAGAATTTTTATTGATGGATTTATTGGCGAAAGAGAATGGCAGGATAAAGATCTGATAGCAGAATCAAACGAAAGCAAAGTATATATGAAGTCGGACAGTGACTATTTATACGTATGTGCTGAAGTTCCGGATACTTCGAAGGCTCCTGTGTATAATCTGCAATGGAAAAGCAAAACCGCAGAAAATCAAATGTGGATTTATTATGCAAGCAATGGATTTGTATATTTCAGTGGTGATGATTACAGCGGAGTGACCTGCCGGTTTAATGGCGGTATTGCAGAATGGAAAATACCGATTGATGAAACTATGAATTTAGAGCAGAATGATGAGCTTGATTTTATCCGTGTATTTGTTCAGGATAGTGCAAACGAATGGAAAGTTATTGATGATTTAAAAGTTAATGATATAAAACTTTCAGCTGAAATATACGGTGACATAAATTCAGATGGAGATTTCAATACTAAAGATGTTATTATTTTAATGCAATGGCTTCTGGGTGTACCAGCTACAGAAATCAAAAACTACAAGGGCGCAGATTTATATGAAGATGGTAAAATTGATATTATTGATTTATGCGTGATGAAAAATAAGCTGCTGTTTTATTAATTGTTCATATATAATGCCGATATAAGTTATGTAAGGAGAAAAGGTATATGCCACATATATTGATAGTTGATGATGATATACAAATAAGTGAAATGCTGACCGAGAAACTGGAAACAGAAGGCTATACTGTTTCTGCGGCTTATTCCGGAACGGAAGCACTTATGTTTCTGGTAAATACCAGCCCCGACCTTATACTGCTTGATCTTATGCTTCCGGGTATTTCAGGAGAGAAACTTCTCCTGCAGATAAAGGATATTCCGGTAATAGTAGTAAG
>CAMCOJ010000387.1 GCA_945876405.1 uncultured Ruminococcus sp. | reverse complement strand
GATTTCTGCCTGTCACGTGGGCTCGGAGATGTGTATAAGAGACAGGTATGGTCCGGAGTGCTGCAGGGTGCTCAGAATGTTTCTTGATATGGCTGAAGACGAAGGATTCTATACAAACAATTTTGAAAATTACGCCGGTACAGTGGAGTACAATGAAAAGCCGGTAAAACTCGGCGTACTCTGTCATCTTGACGTTGTTCCGGTAACCGAAAAGGACTGGACATATCCTCCTTTCGGCGGGGTGGTTGACAACGGCAGGATATACGGACGAGGTGCGGTTGATGACAAAGGACCGGCCATGGCTGTGCTCTTTGCAATGAAGGCACTTAAGAAAGCGGGGATTGACCTAAAGCACAATGTACGTTTCATAGTCGGATGCGATGAGGAAAACGGTTCGACGGATATGGAATACTATCTGAGCCGTGAGAAAATGCCGCCTCTGGTATTTACTCCTGACGGAGATTATCCGGTTATCAATATAGAGAAGGGTATGCTGCGGCTCAGACTCAGAAAAAATATTGCTTTCAGTCATATCCTTAAAATAAAAGGCGGTACAGTACCAAATGCTGTTCCTTCAGATGCTTATGCGATTGTAAAGAGTATATCGAAATTCCCTGATAATGAAAATATCACCATTTCTGAAGAGGGAGAAAATTACCGTGTTGCGTACAAGGGAAAAGCAGCTCATGCTTCAACCCCCGAAAGCGGGATAAATGCCGTTACAGGTCTGGTAAAATATTTATGCGAACTTCCGCTTGATGAAGATGAAAGATCTGTTTTCGAAACAGTAAAGACTGCATTTATCCACGGTGATTTCAGTGGAAAAGGCTGCGGAATAAATATGTCAGATGAAAAATCAGGCGCTCTAACACAGGTACTGAGCACTGCATCATATAAAGGTAATACACTTGAATTCAGCGTTGATGTAAGATATCCTGTGAGCGGAAACAAAGATGATATTATTTCAAAAATTGAAAAAGCCGCGGTCGGTTTTGAGCTGCATGCTGATATAGCAAGTCTTCCGCACTGTGTTGACGAGGACAGCGAATTTATTCAGACACTTTTAAGTGTGTACGAAAAAGAAACAGGGCTTGAAGGTTACTGCAAAGCCATCGGCGGCGGAACCTATGTACACGATATAGAAGGCGGCGTAGCTTTCGGTGCGGAATTTCCTGGCGAAGAAAACAACATGCACGGCAATGACGAACATATAACCCTCGAAAGCCTTAAACTCAACACAAAAATTATAGCAAATGCAATTTACAGCATCTGCGGATAAGATTTGACAACAACAGCTTAAAAAGTGTATAATAGAATAAACTTAGTTACTGTTCGGAAACTAAATAAATTAGTTGGTTCATACGCTGCGAAGGTGCAGGGCGAGCGCAAAGCCCTGCAAAAGACAAAGAAATTATAATAGAAAAAAATTTTGAACAGTAACAATAAAAATCCCCGGAGGAAAAAATAATGGATTCATACGCGGAACAAATTATTAAGAAAAGCGATGACGGCTCGGACAATGCCAAAAGAATGCTTTGCCTTATCGGCGGAATAGCAGCCGGAATACTTATCATCGCCATAAGCATGTTCATTCACCTTACACTAATCGGTTCAGTCCTTGGTGTACTTGCATTTTACGGTGGTCTTTATCTTGGCACAAACTATGACGTCGAATATGAGTATCTTATAGTAAATGGTGAGTTTGACATCGACAAAATCATGGCAAAGAAAAGAAGAAAAAAAATGCTCACTGTAAAGGTGGGAGATTTTGAAGACTTTGGCATTTACACGAAAGATATGACTGAACCGGAAGACGTTACATTAATCTGGGCGGTCGGAACAGCACCAGGTGAAGAATACGATACCTACTATGCTGACTTCAGTCACTCCGTATACGGAAAATGCCGTCTCCTTATTTCACCTTCAGTAAAGGTACTTCGTGAAATAAAATTATATCTTAAAGGACAGCTTAAGACGAGAATAGGCGACCTGCCTGCAGAAGAAGAGTTTTAACAAAGGATGCGAAGAAAATGTATAAAGCAATTATTTTTGATCTTGACGGAACACTGATTGACTCACTCGAAGACCTTGCGAATGCCGTAAACTACGGACTTGAAAAGATGGGCTACAAGCCACACCCAGTGGAAAAATACAAAAAGTTTGTTGGCAACGGTGCCATAAAGCTGTGCGAAAGAGCACTTGCAGAATATACCGATTACAAGGGAGAAACTGAGATTCTTCACGGTTATTTTTCTGAATACTACAATGCTCACTGCACGGATATAACAGCTCCGTATGAAGGAATTTCCGACCTTCTCTCAGAACTTGGCAACAACAGAATAAGGATTGCTGTTGCTTCAAACAAGCCGGATGAGTTTACTAAATCAATCATATCAACTGTTTTCAGAGGAGTTCCTTTTGCTGCTGTTTACGGAAAGAGGGAAAACAGGGAGACCAAGCCTGCTCCGGATATCGTTTTTGATATTCTCCATGACCTTAATCTTAACAAGGAAGATGTTATCCTTGCAGGAGATTCCAATGTTGATATTATGACTGCTGCAAATGCAGGGATAAAGTCGATTGGATGTACGTGGGGATT
Source organism: uncultured Ruminococcus sp. (assembly GCA_945876405.1). Classification (GTDB taxonomy): domain Bacteria; phylum Bacillota; class Clostridia; order Oscillospirales; family Ruminococcaceae; genus HUN007. The sequence goes on along the minus strand of CAMCOJ010000387.1, from coordinate 159 downwards.
CAGAACAAGGGAAGAGCTTGAGGAAGCCGGTGCTGACTTTATTGTTAATTCGCCGGAAGAAATACTGGAGTTTGTTTTGTAATTTTATCTTACTTATTCTTTGAAAATATAGTAAACGCAATAAATAAATTGCGTTTACTATTAGCCGATCTGCACGGA
>CAMCOJ010000386.1 GCA_945876405.1 uncultured Ruminococcus sp. | reverse complement strand
AGATTTCTGCCTGTCTCGTGGGCTCGGAGATGTGTATAAGAGACAGGCACTTTTCAGTTTTATTCTGAGAATAATACCAACCTAAAAATCTGCCTACCTTAAATGCGTGATCTACTGTAAGTGTTTTATTCGCTTCCCCTCTGAATCCGTCTGTACCAAAATATTTTGACATATTTTTTCTCCTTTGAAACTATATTGTGTATATAATACAGTTATCTCTGTATTTTTTCTAAGTTATATTTATGATTATACAACTTATTATATAAAAAATCAAGCATATTTATGTTTTTTATTTGTTGAAAAAAACGCAGTAAGGTAATTACATACAATTATTCATTTTCTCCACCAAATGTTCATATTGTAGGTTGAATATGGTAAGAATTTTGTGTTATGATATATAAAGGATTTTGTACAGTGTTAATAGTTTTTAGACAGTTGATACTGTATCGTGTGTAAATATAATGAAAAGAGGTATTTTAAATGTCAAAATTCAAAAAAATTTGTTTACTGATTACTTCTACTGTACTTGCCGCCAGTTGCGGAACATCTTTCGTATCTGCTGAAGAATCTTTTTTCTTCATAGATCATTTTGAAGACGGAAACCACAGCTGGACGGGTAGAGGTGCTGCAAAACTTCAGCTGAGTGAAAGCAGTCCCTATGACGGTGTAAACTAGCTTCTCATATCAGGTCGTACAGCTGCGTGGAACGGGGCTCAGAAAGAACTTGATATGACTCTTTTCCAGCCGGGAGGCACATACAGTTTCAGCTGTAACGCCATGCAGAATGCAGGTGGTTCATCGGAAACATTCTATATGAAACTGCAGTACACTGATGCTGCCGGCGAAACCAAATACGATCCGATTGCTGAAGCAACAACCATGAAAGGCGAATGGGTACAGCTTGCAAATTCTGATTACACTATTCCGTCAGATGCTTCAAACGCATACCTTTATGTAGAAACAGCCGACGGAACATTTGATTTTATGATTGACAATGCTGTCGGTGCCGGTGAAGCAACACAGATTGACGGTCCGGGCGAAAAAAAGCTCATATACGGTGATATCAATTATGACGGAATGATAAACATTCCTGATTTATGCCTTATAAAAAGTGCACTTACTGAAGGCTTAACTGATTCAGCAGCCAAAGCAGCCGCTGACTGCAACAGAGACGGAAAAATCGACTCTGAAGATGCAATGCTTATCTTCCAGTATATGCAGGGTAAGATAGAAGAATTCCCTAAGCCGGATAACGTATGGGATACATATCAGGAGACCGCTTCACCTGAGATGCAGAAATTCTATTCTGACTCAATCTACAGTATGGGCAACACAGCGAGACTCAGGCAGAAAGTTGAACAGGCCGAGTCAGGTCAGAAGACCACTATTGCTTATATAGGCGGTTCCATTACCGAAGGTAACGGACTTGATACCTGCTACGCAAAACGCTCATACAACTATTTTGCACAGACATTCGGTACAGGAAACAACGTTTCATATGTTAATGCAGGTCTCTCCGGTACATCATCAGTTGTAGGTCTCATGCGCGCACAGAATGATATTCTCAGCAAAGAGGCTGATGTTATCTTTATCGAATTCTCAGTAAATGACCATCCGGAAGAGATATACAAAAAGAGCTTTGAGTCTCTTATAAAACAGTGCCTCTCACAGCCAAACGACCCTGCTGTTATCGTACTCATAACAAGAGCAAAAGGCGGATATTCAATGCAGGAACAGATGGTTAAGTCGGCAAAGAACTTCGATGTTCCGATTATCAGTATGGACACAGCACTTACAAAGGCGTTTGAAAGCGGAACGCTTAAGAAAGAAGACTATTATTCTGACGAATATCATCCTCATGCTGCAGGTAATGCACTTATCTCCGACTGTATTTCATATTACTACAGACAGGCTCTTAAGACAGAGAACATGAGTACTGAATACACTATTCCTGAAACATCAGCATACGGATCAGAATATGCAACCGGTACCATCATTCCGACAAATGAACTTACAAACTTCAATGCAGGTTCATTCAAAACTTCAAATCATCCAAGATTCCCTTACGCTTTCGAATTCCAGAAAGGCAGTGCAAATCAGCCTATGACATTTACTACAACCGGTAAAGGAATCTTCATCGTTTACAAATCAAATCAGAACTCATCACTGGGTATACTTGATGTCACTGTAAACGGTCAGAAATCATCGATTAACGGAAACAGACAGTACGCATGGGGGGGTCCTGAATCCGACTGTGCTTACTTCCAGAATACAAGCGGTGAACTTAACGTTTCACTTAAGATGCAGAATGCCGGAACAGACTTCAGTATCTGGGGTATCGGTGTCGTTAAATAAGCTATCTTCTAATAAAAATATATCAATTCACCCTCGTCTGTATCCTCCCATCATGATACAGACAAAAAAAAAAAAATCTCACATCGCCCGATGTGAGATTTTTTTATTATCTGAACTGATTTTTCCCGGAATCATAGGTAAAACCTGCAGAAGCCAGTTTTTTAACTATTTCTTCTTTCGGGACATCCAGATCTTCACACAATTCATCAAGTGAACTGTAGAAGTCCCGGAGCTTTCTGCTGTTTCAGTTTCCTCTGCATCCTCTCCTGCAGCCAAACCGGCTGCTGTTTTCCCAGATGGAGCGGAACCCTCCTGTTCTTTTTTATCAGCAGAAGAAGTATCCACCTCCGTCTGGCTGCTTTCAACGGTTTCAAGCTGTTTTTCCTGTGCATCGGCCGTTATAC
>CAMCOJ010000385.1 GCA_945876405.1 uncultured Ruminococcus sp. | reverse complement strand
GGGCAATATCAAATCTGTTTTTGACCCCAAAGGAAATGTTAGCAGTATAAATATTATCTATAATGCGGGTATTTGATTAACAAAATGAATTTATCCCGGAAAAGAATTTAATAATTATCTTATTAAAATTTTCTTTGTTTATGAACCTTCTGCGTTGTGTAGAGACTTCATAATCCATGTAAACAAAAGATTAAGTAACACTAAGATAAAAATAGAATATATCGTTGAGAGCGATGATAAGTACAGATAAGAAGGTGTAATGAAATGCAAGACTTAATTGCAAGTTTAATCTCAGACTCACGTCTTGCTTTTATCCAAGGAAAGTATGATGAGTCTTTGAAATTGGCAAAACAAGCACTCGCTGAAGATGAAAATAGTGCTGACGCACATCAATGTGCAGGCAATGCTTATATGTCAAAGGTTGACTATGAATCCGCAATTGACCACTACAAGAGAGCAATTGAAAACGATGCTGATAATGGTGATCGCTACTTTAACCTGCTTCTTTTGCCTGTTCAACTGTACCCTGAAAAACGGATTTACCTTGCCTGATGATACAAATTTCATCACAAAGTGTTTCTACCTCGTCCATAAAATGGGAGGTCAGCAGTATGGTAAGTCCCTTACTTTTTATTTCAGAGAGTATCTTCCATACACTTCTGCGGGCTTTTGCGTCAAGTCCCGTTGTAAGTTCATCAAGGAATACTAGCTGCGGGTCGGGAATAAGCGCAAGTACGATAAAAAGCCGCTGTCTTTCGCCACCCGAAAGGGATTTTACGGCAGAACCAAGCTTATCTCCTATTCCAAAATTTTACTATGATCAATTTTGTGCTTGTTGATTAATCTTCAGAATTATGATATACTTAAATCAGAATGAAAAAAATCGGGATAAATTTGAAAGGAGCGGAAGCTATGAACAGGACGGTTGGCGTAGGAATACAGAGCTTCAGTAAAATCAGAGAAAACAAATGCTTTTTCATAGATAAAACACTGTTTATAAAAGACTGGTGGGAAAGTAAGGATGATGTTACTCTTATAACACGCCCGCGAAGATTCGGAAAAACACTTAACATGGATATGCTGGACTGTTTTTTCAGTACAAAATATGCAAACCGTTCTGATTTATTTGAAGGACTGAATATCTGGAACTATGAGAAATACAGAAAACTTCAGGGAACGTATCCGGTTATTTTTCTTAGTTTTGCAAAGCTGAAAAACAACAGTTTTTGTGGTATGCAGGAAAAGATGAGCGATTTGCTCGAATCAATGTATATAAGATATAGTGAACAAATTTGCAGAAGTAAAAAAATTCCTGAAAATTTGAAAAATAAATTTGAAAGTATATGCAAAAGACTCAGTAAAGGCAATGATGAAAATGCAATAACAGAATCTGTGAATTATCTCTCTGAATTACTCTCAGTCGAATATGGAAAAAAGACAATCATTCTCCTTGACGAATACGATACACCCCTTCAGGAAGCATGGGTTGGTGGTTTCTGGGATGAAACTGTATCGTTTATGCGACTTTTCTTTAACAGCACATTTAAAACCAATGAGTTTATGCAGCGTGCAGTAATGACCGGAATAACCAGAGTTAGTAAGGAATCGCTTTTCTCAGATCTGAATAATCTTAAAGTGTGCTCCGTGTCATCAGAACAGTATCAGAATTATTTCGGATTTACGGAAAAAGAAGTATTCTCATCAATGGATGAACTTGGTTATACAAATAAGGATGAAGTTAAATTCTGGTATGACGGATTTACAATAGGAAGTGTAACTGATATATATAACCCATGGTCTGTTATTAATTTTCTTTCTGAAGGAAATTTAAAACCGTTCTGGGCAAACACCAGTTCAAATGCACTTGTAAGCAAACTTTTGCGTGAAGCAGACGAGGAGATAAAGAAAGATTTTGAGGAGCTGCTCAGAGGCGGAACGATAATAAAATCAATCAACGAAGAAATGGTATTCTCACAGCTTGATGAAAATACGGAAGCAATATGGAGTCTGCTTGCAGCAGCAGGATATCTGAAGTCAGAAAAAATATCACTTGATGAGTATAAACTTCAGATAGTAAACTTTGAAGTAATGCATATGTTCAACAACATGGTAAAAGACTGGTTCAAGGCAAAAACTGCAAAGTACGGAATGTTTATAAAATCACTTCTGAATGAAAACGTTGAAGATATGAATGACTATATGAATATTATTGCAATGTCATCGGTAAGCTTCTTTGACACTGAAAACAGCAATTCCGAATTTCTCGCACCTGAAAAATTTTATCACGGACTTGTACTCGGACTTCTTGTTGAACTAAGGGACAGATATACATTACAGTCAAATCGTGAAAGCGGATTCGGAAGGTATGACATCATGCTTATACCGAAGAATAAAAATGAAGATAAGGCATTTATAATAGAATTTAAGTCCGTAAACAGAAGGAGAGGGGAAAGCGGGCTTGCGAACGCACTAGAAAATGCATTAAAACAGATTGAAGATAAAAAATATGATCAGTATCTTATAGATTCGGGAATATCACCGGACATGATTGTAAAGTACGGATTTGCATTTGAAGGTAAGGAAGTGCTTATCGGAAGAGGATAATTCATAAAATCAAGTAACTGTTCAGGACTTTGAAAAGTCCTAAAGGAAAAAGAAGAAGTGTTATTGATATCGAAATAAAGAAAACAATAACTGAATACTGCAGTCTTGAAATAACCTGTCCGATGGATAATCAGAAGTTAAAGGGTGAATTTCCTGAAACAGTAAAAGGACTGTCTCTTATACACATCTCCGAGCCCACGAGACAGGCAGAAATC
>CAMCOJ010000384.1 GCA_945876405.1 uncultured Ruminococcus sp. | reverse complement strand
AACGTTTTAATGGATCTGGCTCCGTTCTTCAGATAGCAGATATAATAAGAGCAGAGGGAATCAATAAGGTTCTGATAGTTTCCGGAAAAACGGTTAATGAAAAAAAACTCGCAGATCCGTTTGTAAAAAAACTTCACGAATACAATATTAACCACGAAATTTTTGTAGTACCGGGAGGATCATTTAACTCACAGTGTTTCGAAGAAGGATACAGCACATACATCAGTTCATCATGTGACGCTGTTATGGCTTTCGGCGGCGGAACTGTCATTGACTGTGCAAAACTTATTGCCCTGAAAGCAGCAAATCCTTCAAAAAATATAGCTTACTTTACCGACTTTACTGCTGTTCCGAAAAAGGCTGTTCCACTTTATGCGGCACCTACAACACCGGGATCCGGCTCGGAGATTTCCATGCTCTCTTTTTACACAGATGAAAAAGGTCGTAAACTTCCCATTCTTTCATCAGAATTTGTTCCAAGAGCTGCTGCACTGGATCCCGACCTTATAATGACCCTCCCCCCTGAGCTTATTGCATACTGTGGAATGAGTACACTTACAAGAGCAATTGAATCATATATAAGCACATATTCAGAGCGGTTTTACAGGGATACAGTCAATGCACCAAAGGCATGCCGGATGGTATTTGAAAACCTGTATGATGCATTTATCGACCCTGACAATAAAACTGCAAGACTTAATCTTCTGAAAGCCTCCTACTATGCCGGTATTTCATTCAGACGTTCAGCCGGAGGATACATTCAGTCGATTTCACACAGAATGTCTGAACTGTACGGTGTACATCACGGCCTTGCAGATGCAGTTCTCCTGCCGTATGTTCTTGAAGAGTATATGCCGGAAGTAATCGAAGACCTGTCAGTCATAGCATATCACTGTGACTTTTCCGATGACAAGGATGCAAAAGTTGAAAACGCGTTTCGTATAATAGAACAAATCAGAGACCTTAATCAGATGCTTGGAATTCCTGACTATATCAAGGAACTCCAGGATACTGATGTTCCGCTTATAATAAAGCGAACACAAAATGATGCAAAACTTTGTGGTTGTCCAAAAATATTAATGGACAATGATCTGGAAAAAGTTTTCTCCATTTTATCAGACAACCAAACCAAAGCTATTAAAAATGCAGTACTGTAATCCCAGTACTGCATTTTTATTATTCTGTCATCATGCCGTTATCATCAAAGTTTCTCTCAACGCCTTCGTATACATACTTGCCAGCATAAATGGCACCGTCACCGAAGTAATATACTGTTCCGTTGATTATCTGGAAACCAGTCTGGAGAATACCTTCAGAGTTAAAATAATACTTGTTTCCGTCAATGTGCTGATATCCTGCCACACCGTGTCCGTCCGAAGCAAAGTAGTAATAGTTTCCGTCCATATTAATCCAGCCCTGCTGAACTACACCGTTTCCGTCGAGGTAGTATCTCTTACCTCTTACAGAAATATATCCTGTCTGCTTGTTACCGTCATTCCAGCTGAAGAAGTATTTGTATCCGTCAATATTTCTGAATCCCTTTGTCATACGTCCGTCCTTTTCAAAGAAACATGTCTTTGAATTGTATGACTGGAATCCTGTCTTCATAATTCCGTCATCACCAAAGTAGTAGATGTTTTCATTTATCTTAACTTCACCGGTTGCAATAGTGCCGTCCTGATTTGTGTAATAAACGTCCTTGTTATCTCCATATTCAGAGAAGCCGACAGCAAGTGTATTTCCGTTTTCATCAAGGAAATATTTGTTTCCGTCAATAGTATTAAGTCCCTTAAGCGGCTCACCCTTGTCGTTCTCAAAATGCTTTGAACCTTCAGGAACAGCCGGTTTTTCAGGCTGTGTTTCTTCCGTATCTGCATTTGGAATAGTTGCCACAGGTTCCTGAGTAGTCTCTGCAACAGTTGTAACAGGAGCTTCAGTTGTTACTTCAGCAATATTGTCAGGACATCCAAACTGGTCAAAATTATAAACTGTATCGTCCACAAGAAGTTCTCCGTTTGCAGCACTGAAATCTTCTGTAAAATAATGTGTTCCGTCGTCGAGAATCTTCCAGCCCTTCGCAAGCTGACCGTCATCAGATGCATAGTAATTCTTTCCGTCAAGCAAAAACCAGCCGGTCTTCATAACACCGTTACTGTCAAAGTAATAATCGTTACCCTCAACACTCTGGAAATTCTTCATAGCTCTTCCGTCATCTCTGAAACAGTATACATTTCCGTCAACTGATTTGAATCCGGTATACATACCAAAATTGTCCGGATCAAAATAATATACATCTGAGCCTATGCTGTAAAGCCCGGTTGCAAGAGTTCCTTCCTTTGAAACATACACTATATTACCTTCAAAGGTTGTCCAGCCTGGAGTGATTCCTCCGTCACGGTCAAAAAGGTACGACTGACCTTCTATAACATAGAGTCCCACTGCTCTCTGATTTGTTTTAGGATCTATGTAAATCATCTCACCGTCAATCTGATTCCATCCGGCAGAGTTTTCGTTTTCAATGACAAGATTATTGTTCGAATCAGAAAGAATTTTTCCGACTACAGGAAGAGATATTAACAGAACTGCGCCAAATACACAAACTGCAATAATCATCGGATCCTTCTTCTTTTTCTTCTTTTCCGGACTGTAATTAACTTTTTGCTTTTTGTTTTTTTCAGCCAATTTTTTCACCTCATAAAATTATTTTAATCCCGTTTTCATTTGGACATACACGCCCTATACCACTTTATTTTATCATATTCTCTTATGTTTTTCAATATCTTTTTTTCACTTATCTTTGTATTACTTAAATGTTATCATATTA
>CAMCOJ010000383.1 GCA_945876405.1 uncultured Ruminococcus sp. | reverse complement strand
TCCGTGCATATCGGCACCGGTGAACGAAAAAATATTTTTTTCGTTCACTATAATTCGTATATTAACTGTAATATTTGAAAGGATGAAAAAATTGACATACAAAACTCACCTTGCTGCAGGATACACTGCCTCACTCCTCATTACCTCCCCTTCAACTCTGAGTGAAATGATTATGTGCCTAGGAATATCCACCATCGGCTCAGTAATAAGCGATATCGACGCATCATCCTCCGCAAGCAGAAAAGAACTTGGAAAAGTAACAGCAATAACAACGGCCGGTATAATTGCAATATTTGCAGGTGACCTCTTCCTTGGAATCGACATCATCAGCAAATTCCGCAGCAGTACAGCTATAATGCGCCTTATAACCGGCTTTCTTATATTTATAGGAATATGCGTATTCGGCGAGCATCAGCCCCACCGCTCATTTATGCACTCACTTGCCGGTGTGGCAGCAGTCTCCCTCAGTTTCGCAGTAATTATCCCCTCATCAGCAAAATACATGGCAGTATCTATGCTTTCCCACATAGCCCTCGATATGCTCAACCGAAAAAAAATACAGATTCTGTACCCTCTTCGCAAACCGAAAATCGCATTCGGAGTTTGCTATGCCGACGGATTTGTAAATCATATTCTTTTCTATATCGCCGGCGCTGCAGCAGTGGTTATTTCCGCAGTAAAGGTTTATGGTATTGTGCGGGGTATGATGTAGATTAATGAAATCTGTTATCGAACAGATAAATTTTCCAGAAGCTTAACTGTTTCAAGCATCAACGGACTCTCTCTGAATGAAATGCTTCGTATTTCCACGGTTTATCCTTGCTTTCGAGATAATTGTAAAACGCCTGTCTGCTTACATCTAATGCTTTGCAGTAAAAAGAAATCTTTCCTTTGTCTTCGCCGCCATTAGTCTTGAAATCAATGAATTTTAGTCTTTCATTTTTCCGACTTCCGACGGCGTGCAGCGAAAAAAACGCTTGCTTCTTCAAGAAATTAATTGAGCTCTGTCAGCCTTGCTGAAAAACCGGCGATGAGGGAGATTGAGGGAAAGGAGTGCGCGAGAGGTGTCTCTCTCGCATTTCCCTTAACCTAAATACTTTCCCTCAATCCAGCAAAAAAACCATACCAATTCATTTTTTTCTGCATTGAACTGCCTTTGCTATTATGATATAATAGTGTTAGAAACATCATTGGATTTTGTAAGTTTATGTAATATCCCCTATATTTTACAGGAAACTTTGTGGAAATTATAATATTGTATTTCAACTACATATATGTTAAAATATAGTAGTAGCTACAAATACTGTTAGTAAAGGAAATACGATTATGGGAAAGAACAAAACCGACATGACCAAAAAGGATCATTTAACCAGGATTTACATTGGCAGAAATGATATCTTTGCTGATGTTGTAAACTACGCTGTTTACGGCGGGGAAAAAGTAATCTCCCCTGATATACTTGAAGAAGGCGATACAGTCGCTGCTTCCTACATCTACAAAGGTGAAGGCTTTAAACTGTCACTTGAAAGAATCCGCGATGTCCGGAAAACAGTAAGACAGGGCGAAAATGACAAGACCTGCTACATGGTTTTCGGTGCCGAGAATCAGTCCAGCCTGCATTACGCTATGCCGGTCAGGACGATGATTTATGATGCTATAGAGTACGTTCGTCAGATTGAAAACCGGAAAAAGACTTTTGAGGCGATTTCCGATGCAGTAAAAAACGGTAAAGTACCAGCTGATGCACCACCTGACAGCGAGGAATTTCTCTCATCATGGAAGTCAGATGACAAACTTGTTCCGGTTGTCACTATTGTGATAAACTTCAGTGATAAAAAATGGAATGCTCCGGTATCCATTCACCAGATGCTTGATTCAGAAAGTGATGAGTATCAGAGAAACAGAATAATCAAAGATCTTGTTCCCGATTACAGTTTCATCCTCATTGATCCGCATCAGATGAGTGAAGATGATTTCAACCGCATGGATACGAATCTGAAGACCATTCTCAGAGCTGTTGCTTATGCCAGTGATAAGAGTAAATCTAACAGATTAACAGATATCAATGAGGAGATAACAAGATCAGAGGCTGGTCTTATTAAAAAACTGACTGGCCTGAATATCAGCATACCTAAAGGAGAAGAGGTGATAAAAATGGGTGAAGGTATTAAGAAACTCTTAGATGACAGCAGGCTCGAAGGCGAACGTAAAGGCAAACTCGAAGGCAAACTCGAAGGCAAACTCGAAGGCAAACTCGAAGGCAAACTTGAAGGCGAACGTGAAGGCGAGGCTAAAGGTGAAAAGAAGCTTGGTTCTTTAATCAATTCTCTTATTAATGCCGGAAGAAATGACGAAATACAAATGGTCACATCAGATGCCGAATACCGTCAGAGGTTGTATGATGAATTCGGAATAAAATGATTGTTTGATTCACTTAATTTAATAACACACATCCCATCGATTCAGTGTCTTTACTGCTCGGTGGGATGTTTTTTGTGCTGTATTTATTTATAGGTTTCTGTATTTCGAGAGGGAAACCCGTTTTCCCTCTCGAGCTCTCCCTTCCCTCGACCTCCCCTTTTGCAGGTTTTTCTTTTTTGGCTTTTCCGCATTTTTTACCGCTGAATATTCAGTGTTGCTGTGCCGATGCCCTTTCTTTCCGTATATTTTAGCGGTCTGAGCTAATAATTAAAGGTTTGAGAGAAGCTAAGGACGATATATTTTCCGGATAGTAATCGCATAGTTCACAGAGCATGATAATTCTTTTTCCAGTGTGTCTATCTTATCCTGTCTCTTATACACATCTCCGAGCCCACGAGACAGGCAGAAATCT
>CAMCOJ010000382.1 GCA_945876405.1 uncultured Ruminococcus sp. | reverse complement strand
ATATAATGCCTCACAATTTACTTCATCAAATTCAAAAGCATCTTCATTGTACACTTTTAAATATACTTTTCCACTTGTAGAAGACCCTTTTTCAACATCATTTTTTGGAATTCTAATATCAGCTAGATATCTTTCTCCAGTTTCTTCACTTGAATATGTTCCAAAATCACGAGATGAAAAAGACTTAGTCTTTTGGTATAATATATTTCCACTTTCGTCTTCAATACGAATATCAATATTACCATCAGCTGAAATATAGTTCTCTGATGAATCCCATAAACCGAAGAACAAACTATAGTCATTAGTTCCTTCATTATACTGAAATGTCCAGCCCTTCAATGAATCAACAGAGAACCCCATCAAAGAACAACCACTAATTATAAAAATTAATAGTACTGATAGCAATCCAACACTTATTTTTTTCAAATATTATCTCACCTTTCATTTTCTAAGGGTTGCAATTCTTACAAGCCGCGTATCCCTGACTTATTACTTCATCCCTTGTTCCTGTATATTCCCGCTTGTTCTTCTCCTTCATCTGGTTTACAGAATTACAGTAAGGATAATGGAACTTCTTTGTATTTGTATTAAGTATATACTGCTGTCCGACATTTTCTTCCGGAACAGGTATTTCTCGTTCTATAACTTCCGGTTCTGCAACTTCCGGCTCAGTAACAACTGGTTCTTCAATAACCCAGCTTTCTCCGTCACTGTAGTTAATACCTATACCCAGCTGAACATTATAGCAGAAAACACAAAAACTTAATCCGGAACCGTTGTCCTCAACAGACAATGCTTCCATCAGAACTCCTCTGACTACAAGATCACTGCCTTCAAATAACGGAGTAACACGATACAGCACATGATTGCCGCTCTGCCTGATATACGAAGCTGTTTTATCTTCAAAACGAAGCATTCCTTCAACATTCATGTATCTTGTTCCAGTTATAAGATTTCTCTCATCTGCATTTTTGCCGCAAAGCTGAAATCCTATAAGATGACAGCGGTTATAGAGATACAAATCTGAAATAAGCTCCGGATATTTTACTGTATGCCAGCCGGATGGTTTAATCATACCAATGCCTTCACGTTCAACTTCAGGCATTGTTTCAGGTCCAAGCATTTCAAATACCGTACCGCATCTGCCAAGACTGTCAAGGTCGGGGTATTTTTCAAAATACGAATCAGTGAATACTTCAAAATACGGTTTATTATCATTAACTTCTACGTATGGCGAGCCATTATAATCTGGGATAGAAGATAAATCTATTGCTACGTCTGAAGGTAAAACCACCTCTTTTTTCTCAGTAACAGCTTCTGTCAAAGATGTAGTAACAGGCTCTGTTTCCGAAAAAGTTGTTTCTATCGCGGTAGCGACTGTAGTTTCAAGAGTTGTTACTACATCAGATGTAAGTTCAGTAACAATAGTCTCTTCTGATTTTTTATCTTTAAATTCTAAATCTGAGACATTTGATAATTGTACAGCTTGATTGCTATATGATTCAGGTAAATTACATGATGAAAATACAAGTACGCTTATCATCGATAGTAATGATAATATTATTTTTTTATTCATTCAAATCCCCCCATATTATCATAAAAAAACCTGTTTTAAATACTTTTTATCGTGTTATTAGTTACCTAATTTTAATAACGGATCCTGATTTCTTGAACCAGTATCAACTTCAACTGGTACATCAACATTTGGCACTTCAAAACCTTGCGGCGGAACTGTTGCTGAAATATCTGCGGACCCGGAATATTTTGAAAAAGTAACTGAATAATTAATTTTTGTTAAATATAATAATAAATTTTCTTTACAAGTTTTTAAATTTGGAACTGAAATTCCAGGTACACTATCGGGATCAGGACCGAAATCATAACCACCAATATTCCTGTCAATATTGCTGTATGTAGAATTTGAATGAGTTGATGATGAATGGCTGGAATGTCCTGCTGATGATGAATGACTGGAATGTGATTCGTGTGACGAATGACTACTATGCCCCCCTCCTGAAGAAGAACTATGGGAACTGTGTGACTTATGAGAACTATGTGATCTATGCTTTGCTTCAACTTCATCAATATACATCAAACTCATTATTATAACCATAGCACCTATAGTAACCAATTTTTTTCTGGTTATGTTACCATCATCATCGTCAATAAAATCCTCAATAGATTTTTTTATTTTTGGAAATATTATATCATTATTCATTTTATAAATTTATCTCCTGTATTAGTATTTAAAAAACACGTAAGTACATGTATTATCTTTCCACATAGAACTGTAAGTATTTCCATTAGAAGCAGTCAATGTATAAGTTCCATTTAATTTACCATTAAAAAACTTCCCATAAACACTTTGCGCAACATTTTGATTTGCAAAACAATACGTTCCGTATCCTGAAAATTTATCATTTTCCCAATTACCATCATATGAAGCGCCAATTGCCCAATAATACTTTCCTTTTCCATGCTTAAGTCCATTCTTTATCTCGCCTTCATACCTATCTCCATTTAAATATTCTATGGTTACATTTCCATCTGCTATTTTTCCGGTTTGAACATTACCTTTAAACGATTTAAAAACATCTCCATTAGTCCATTCCACATCAAGAAAAGAAATATAACCATTTTTATACTCTATAGTTCCGTGTACATTCTCCCCTGTATAAATTAATTTTCCGTTTACTAATTTTCCATTTTGTATTTCGCCATCATAGATAGTTCCGTTAGATGACGTATATTTACCTTTCCCTGATAAATTATCTCCCAATAAACTTCCAGTATATAAACTCTGTCTCTTATACACATCTCCGAGCCCACGAGACAGGCAGAAATC
>CAMCOJ010000381.1 GCA_945876405.1 uncultured Ruminococcus sp. | reverse complement strand
TACACAAGGAGTATCGTCGGCAGCGTCAGATGTGTATAAGAGACAGTAATTGGAACAGCGGCGATGCTTATCAGTGCGAAAATTAATATTCAGAAAAAGAAGATTCAGGAGACTGAAGACAGTAAGAACAGAATAGTCAAACTGATGAACATAATCAATTCATATGTTGTAATCTGGAATGAAGACGCAAGTATCCTTCTTATAAACGACAAATTTCGTTCTGTTCTCAGTGAAGATGTTCTCAGACTTGAACGCAGCGAAATCCTTGATATTCTTTTCCCGGGTGGCTTTGTCTCAAAGAGCAAAGCAGAAATGATGCTCTCAGGATCCAAAGAGTATTCACTCGATTCCAGACTCGGCAATATCTATATTAACTGGACAAGTTCGCTTCTTATCGGTTCCGATGATGAGGGCGGCATAATTGTCTCGATTGGTTTTGACGTTACTGAAAACAAGATGATAAGACAGCAGCTCAATCTCACCAACAATCTTCTTGCAACTTCCGAGAAACACTATTCTCTTGCAATGAATCTTTCAGAAATAGGTATTATTCTTAATGAACACTGTGCTGAAACATTTCATATATCGGAAGAACTTCAGAAAATGCTTGGCATTGTCGGCGATACAATTCGCATTGATGACTTTATCGGACTTATACATAAAGACGAGCGAATGCTGTTCGAATCATATCTTAAAGCGGCGAGAGCCAACAGTATAAGGGTTGACCACACAAACAGCATGGATCTGAGAATACGTTCATATGACGGAAGATACAGATGGTACACTTTCAGATACAAAAATTCTCAGAAGGGTCAGTACGGTATGCCTGTTATCGGCGGTGCTATCATTGATATTTCCAAGGATAAGGAAAAGGACATTCTTATTGAGAGGATGGCGTATATTGACGAGATAACCGGTATATACAACAGAAACAAGCTTGTTATCAGCGGTGCGGAGATGTACGAATGCTGTAAGATTCTTGAACTTTCATACTGGGTTATTGTTTTTGACATTGATAATTTCCACATAATCAACGACACATGCGGATATGGCAACGGAAACAAGATGCTTAAGGAATTTTCGGATATACTTTACAAGAAAAAGGGGAAAAACGGTTTTGCTGCACGTATAGGAGGCGATAACTTCGCTCTTATTGTTCAGGATTACGGTGATTCGAATTTACCGCTGACTATTACTCAGGAGATTCAGGAAGAAATTGCGAATATCGGGAAAAACCACGATTTCAAGCAGAATATATCATGTTCAGCCGGCTATTCAAGGATGCCCGCTGACGGGGAGGATTTTCTTACTGTTTTTGAACGGGCAGAATTTGCACTTTCAACGGGCGAAAAGAAGCGTTCACTTGTAATGTTTGACTCAAGGGTGCATGACAGCATACTTACTGCGGCAGCACTTGAAAGGTCACTTGCAGATGCAATAGAAGCAGGGGAACTGGTGCTTTACTATCAGCCTAAGATTTCCATTAAAACCAAAAAAATAATGGGGGTTGAGGCTCTTATAAGATGGATTAAACCTGACGGGACAGTTGTTTCTCCTGAATATTTTGTTCCGGTTGCAGAAAATTCACATCTTATTACAAAAATCGGCGAATATGTTATGGACGAAGCCTGCAGACAGAATAAACTCTGGCAGAACATGGGCCTTCCTCCGATAGTTATGTCCATAAATCTTACTTCTGAAGATTTTTATCAGAAAGATGTAAAGCAGTTTATCTCGGAAAAACTCATGGAAACAGGTCTGTCGCCTGAATGGCTTGAAATTGAACTTACTGAATCTCTGGCGATGAAGGATATTGATTTTGCGGTTCAGCAGATGCAGGAACTGAGGGACATTGGTCTGAAACTTGCAATGGATGACTTCGGAACAGGATATTCATCGCTTAGCTATATTCAGAAGATGCCTATTACACTTCTTAAGCTTGACAAGTCATTTATTACTCTGATTGAGGATGACAATGTTGCAAGAGAGATAGTTTCAGCCATAATCAAGATTGCAAAGTCAAAACGTATCAATACTATTGCCGAAGGTGTTGAAACCGAAGGACAGCTTGCTATACTTGAAGAGCTTGGCTGTGATTTTATTCAGGGATTCCTGTTTGAGCGTCCTATGAATGCAGACGCTCTTACAGAATATCTTCGCAGAAGTATGGAATAATAAAAAAATTAAAGCTGCACTGCAGCAGAAGGGGATGCATTAATTATGAAAAGAAGAATCGGTATACTTACAAGCGGTGGAGACTGTCCTGGTCTGAATGCTACAATACGCGGTGTTGCAAAGGCGTGCTTTGAGACATTCGGAGAAGACAATGTTCAGATAGTCGGTATTCAGAACGGATACTACGGACTTATCAACAACATTGCCAGGGATATGGATCCTTCAGAGTTTTCAGGTATACTTACTCAGGGGGGAACAATTCTCGGAACAAAGCGTCAGCCGTTCAAGATGATGACTGTTATCGGAGATGACAATGTTGACAAAGTAAAGAACATGAAGGAAACCTATAAGAAGCAGAAGCTTGACTGCCTTCTTACGCTTGGCGGAAACGGAACGCACAAGACATCAAAGCTTCTTTCAGATGAGGGGCTTAATGTTATAGGCCTTCCGAAAACAATTGACAATGACATCTACGGAACAGATGTTACATTCGGTTTCCACACAGCAGTTGATATTGCAACAGATGCAATTGACAGGCTTCACACAACTGCAGCGAGCCACTCAAGAATTCTTCTCTGTGAGATTATGGGCAACAAGGCTGGCTGGCTTACAGTAAATGCAGGTATAGCAGGCGGTGCGGATGTAATTCTTATTCCGGAGATTCCTTATGATATCAATAAGGT
>CAMCOJ010000380.1 GCA_945876405.1 uncultured Ruminococcus sp. | reverse complement strand
GATTTCTGCCTGTCTCGTGGGCTCGGAGATGTGTATAAGAGACAGCTGTAGTCATCATTCCATGACAGTTCCTTTACTGAAGCACTGTCTCCGGAAAAAAGAGCCTCTGTATATTTTATACTTTTGTCAGCAAGTTCATTGTACATCCGGTATGTATCTCCGAGTCCGGCAAAAGATGAAGTATTTTTTATCCTTATCAGCCTGTCCTCACCAAGAATATTTCTGTTTATCATGATATCTCTTATTGCAAGCCTGCCGCTTTCATCATATACTATTCTGTAAATATCTTTCTGCTTTTCAGCCTGAATATAATTTCCTGTAGTTTCAAGAGATTTTCCGGAATAATTTTTACGGATACTGTCCCACTCAACATTAATCAGAACATTTCCGCAGTAATCGAAAAGAACATATTTTTCATTCTCCGTCTTACCGCACAGAAACTCATTGCCAAAGTTCTCTATGCCGGTATAGATAAACGGAACAATGACATTTTCCCTGGTGTCTATAATGCCGAATCTCTGTCCTTTCGGCGAATACTGAGAAACAAGAAAACATTCGTTGCCAAGCTTTTCAACACTGTTCCAGCTTGCTTCTATAATTATCTTTCCCTTTCTGTCTTTCACACCGTAAAATCCGTTATCACCAAAACTGTAGTAATTTTCACTTATCTGACTGACAGTCGGAGCCTCCGGTTCATCTTTTACCGGTGCTGTATTTACATCAGTATAGAACTTAACAATACGCCATGTGAAGACAATGAAAATAAGCGAGAGAATTATAAAAATTATCCTGATATTTTTACTCACGGCATTGACTCCGAATCAGTTTTGCTGAGGTCTTTTTCAGTTTCCTGAACAAGATAAATCGGTCTGTTTTTACACTCCATATACGTCTTTGCAAGATACTGTCCCAGAATACCAGTTGTAAAGAGCTGTAGTCCTCCGAAAAGAAGTATCAGACATACAATAGTCGGATAACCTGAGGTCGGATTACCGAATGCAAGTTTCTGAATAACTGTAACAATAGCCATGATAACAGCTATCGCACATGAGATTATTCCGAGAAGTGAAGCTATCGCAAGAGGGGCTGTTGAAAATGCAACTATACCCTCAAGTGAATATTTGAAAAGTCCCCAGAAGGACCAGGCCGTAGTCCCCGCTGCACGTTCAACATTCTTTATCTCAATATATTTTGTACGGAATCCAACCCAGCTGAATATACCTTTGGAAAATCTGTTGTACTCTCTCATAGAGAGAATAGCATCAACCATCTGTCTTGTCATAAAACGATAGTCCTGTGCTCCGTCAACAATCTCGGTCTGTGATATTTTATTCATTATCTGATAAAACTTTCGTGCAAACCAGCTTCTTACTTTTGACTCACCGTCACGGTCAACTCTCCGTGTTGCAGCACAGTCATATTCACCGGAGGAGACATATCTGTACATCTCCGGAAGAAGCTCCGGCGGATGCTGCAAATCGGCATCCATCACGACTATATAGTCACCCTTTGAAGCCTCAAGCCCGGCAAACATCCCTGCTTCTTTTCCAAAGTTTCTTGAAAATGAAATATACCGGATTCGCTCATCCATCCGGGCATATTTTCTTAACCCTTCAAGTGTTTTATCCTTTGACCCGTCATTTATAAATACAACTTCGTAGTCAAGTTCAGGATGTTCGGATCTCATTCCTGCCATTACTTCAGTTATTTTATCATAGAACAAAGGAAGGACTTCCTGTTCGTTATAGCAAGGTACTACTATGGAAAGTAATTTCACTGTATCTTCCCCTTTTAATTTTATTTAACCCGCAAGGGCTCACACTATATATTTTACTATAATTCATATCTTTTTTCAAGATGGTTTTCCGGATAAAAAAATCCGGAACCCATAACTGAATTCCGGAAAATCATTAACACATGATATCTTTTATATTTGCATTTGAGATAATCATACCTGCATTGTTTTTTATCTGCTTATACTTTCCAAGCGGAAGATGATATCTCATTATTCTGATTGCATCGGCATACTGAGGTGAAGGTGAAATAGCCTCGTTTACACCGGCCTTGAGGTCAGAAGCATGAATTTTCCTGATATCCTTACTGAGAACATCGATAGCTGCATAGCTTGAAACATCCTTATTCAAAACATCCATTGCAGTCTCAAGTGCCGTTCTGTGTGTATTCTGCTTTGTAATGTCGTTTGAACCGATAATCTGAACAACATTTCTTGTGAGAAGCTCAAGAGCTGACTTTCTTGTTGATCTGTTTATTATTGCGTCACAGCTAAGCTGCATAATAACCCCGAGTGAAGATATCTTTTCAATCTGCTCCATTGTATAAAATTCAAGATACTTTTCAATATGTGCAATAATCGGACAGAGATTCTTGGAAATTATAAGTTTCTGAAGTGTTTCCAGTACCATGTCACTGTATTCCTGATACGGAAGAGAAAGCATTATGTAGTTGGTGTTTCCGACGCAGAGTTTTGTAGTATCTGATATATCAAGAAGTGATGTTGTAAAAAGCACTTCAGCTCCTGGAATTATACGAGGAAGAGACTGACCTTTTACCCTTTCGCTCAGAAGGCCTAAAGCTTTCTCGCGTTTTGCAAGAAACGACGGAACATTGTCATCCACGGAATTGAAATAAGGTGTAGCTACAACTGTTTTGATTTTCGCCTTGTGTAAGATTTTAAGAATTTCTACGCATCTGTCAAGTTCTTCGTCTATGTTTTCGGCATCGGGATGCGGAAGAATACCGGAATGAAAATCAACGTATCCATTCATAAACTGCGTACCTCCTTAATAAATTTTTATTGTTTACAGAGTTGAATTTATTCAGACTTAGATCTGTCTCTTATAC
>CAMCOJ010000379.1 GCA_945876405.1 uncultured Ruminococcus sp. | reverse complement strand
TTGCTTGTATTAATACCGTATCCTGTGCCGAGAACTCTTGCAGTATAGTCAGGGTGTTCGCCTGCTTTTGGCGGTGTTACCTCAATTCTAATATTCTCAATAATAGTATCATTACATTCGCCAAAGTCCATAGATACTCGTATTTTAGAGGTTGAAGCCTCCTCAACAGCATAAACATAAGCAGGTTTGCCGTTAACTGTAGCAGTAACGCAGGAATCAAAATCATAAGGATTAATTAATTCAACAGGGAAACCGTAACCGCTATTAGCAACAACATCAAAGGAAACCTTATAATGCCTTCCGCCTATAAATGTAGAAGTAGTACTCATGGGGTTATAGAGTTGGGTTTGAGAACTGAATACTTCCCATTCAACACTGTTAGCGGGTACATAATATGCACTGCTTGAATCAGTAACTGCTGTTGCGGGCTTTTCGCCATCAACAGGGGCGGCGATATTTAAAGCTACCTCTTCAATTGCTTTGGGGCAGGTACCAAAATTAGGTCTTAGGTGGATTGTCATATTATGATTGGAAAGACCTGTGCCTACTTTTTTTCCGTTAACCTTTCCCATATAACCACTGGGGAAACGGAAATAATTTGTAGTGTATATTACAACCTCGGCACTGTAGGTATTTCCTGCTGTGAAAACCATATCCTCTGTCATACGGTTATCGTTTTCGTACCATTTTATTTCGAATAATTCACAGTTACTCGGCAAGGGAAAAGCACCAATAAGCACTCTGATATCACTGACAGGCTTCATTCCTGCAACAGGCTTATGCATTTCAATTTCCATTGAATCCATAATGCCGTAAATTTCCACCTCTTTTGCAGGATTGCCGTTACTGTCATATATACCCTCCGAATCATAAGTAGCTCCTTGAGGGGTATGAACCGATAATCCTTCATCAATTGTCAGTTTTATACATTTAACTGCTGAATAATCACCTTTAGGTCCTGATATTTTAAAATATCCGCTATAAAAATGATTCGTACTCAGTCGTCCAAATACACCGTGACCGCCGTTGGTTTTAATATCATAAACACCGCCAAGATAGGTTGAAGTACCTTTAATAGCAGGCTCATCATTTCCTGTTGCAGTAATTTTAGCATCAGGGCACTTTAAATCAACTATTCCATTCATATTGATTGGTGTAGAGGCTGTTATATAAAGCTGCTCCAATGCCGATATATTATAATCAGGATTTGCGTATATACTGCCGTTCGAAGTAACTATACCGTTCAAGTCGGCATTTATAGTTATTCTTCCTCCAAGGTAGACATGTGCATTTTCATACGAAAAACCACTGGTTGTCTCAATGCCGTTGCCATTTGAATTTATTTCGGCGTAACGAGTGGCTACAAGCCGTATATCTTTTCTTGCTTGCAAGGCAGAGTCCACGGAATTAACTACAAAGGTTTCAGATGTAATATGGATAAAACCGCTCGCAACAATGCCAGATTTTTTAAGCGCCCTTATATTAACAGCTTTAGCGGTTATATTCACATTTTCGGAAAAAAGCGGGTAGTTACCGTAAAGCACGAGTTCAGGACCCGATGCCTCAAAATAATCAACCGAAATAGCTGCTTCTTCGTATGTCTCAGAGGTAGAAGTAACCAAAATCGGAGCACTGCATATAAACTCATTAACTTCAATAGTTCGCTCAGCGTTTGTAATATTCAGGGGCTCGCTACCGGTTATTGTAATGTTGTATTCTCCCGTAATGGATTTAAGGTAAAGCTCCTTATCCATTATAAGCTCAGTATCCGAGTTAAGGGTAAGGTGTGTGTTATTTGAGATTTGACTCGCATACAAAACGGGCACTCCAGCTTCCTCAGCAAGCACGGAAATACAGCTAAAAGGAATTGTGGCTAAAATCAGCATTGCCGTCAAAATAATGCTTAAAAGCTTTTTGTATAAATTATTTTTCATAAATATTCTCCTTCACTAAGATATAAGGCGATACCGCACAGAGCAAATAGGTAGAAAAGTTTACAAAGAAGTGGTCTAATAGAGATATCTTGTCAATATATACCACCGCCTCTTAATAAAACCATTGGGACAGCCGTTCGGTTTTCTCGTTAAAGGGAAGCGAGCACAGCTGTCAGATATTTTTCGGTTACAGATGATGAATAAAAGAAAGCGTCGATAAACCCGTCTTTTTTTGCATTGGCAACCTCAAGGGCAATTTCGGGTGCTGAGTTTTCATCGCACAGCATTACGATTTTACACGAGGAAGCTTTTTCCCTTACCTGCTTTGCTTCGTTTAGTCGTGTTTCAATAGTTGTGCCAAAAGCATAGGATACATCTATTAAGAGGATGTCGGCAGACAGTGCTTCACAGTCATTTGCGATATTGCTCTTTTTCTGAATAAGCAGACGAAAAGGTTTGAATTCGCCGCTGATTTTGAGCATTTTAATTATTGCTTCGCAGAGCAGACCGTTTCCGATGCAGACAACGATATTTTTCATCTCTTGTTACCTCCTTCCGATACCTTTACACATTTTATTATACAGATTTATTTAGTCAAAACAATGTACTTTAGTGCAAACTTTACAGGCAAAAGAAAAAGTGCCGCCTTTTCGGACGACACTTATATAAAAAATACTATACCGTTTTATATTATATTGAAGAATGTAATCCGTCATTCTCCAAAATCAGGTTTAGTGTATTAACAAACTCGTGGTACCCTTGAGGGAAATTCTCGGAGCCTTCAGCATACACAATCTGCCCTTCGTTCACTTCTGCCTGAAATGTAAACATCACTCCGTCTTTGACGTCCTTTGGGTGATTTCCCAAAAAGCCATTCCAACTTATAATCTTACATATATTAAAAATCTCTAACATCATTTCGGTATCAGTTACGGCACTT